>JACDAE010000368.1 GCA_013695595.1 Ktedonobacteraceae bacterium
CTTGCGAAGCGCCGAAGGCGCTGAGGAGTTAGAATTGGAAAGCCCTGATTCACAATCATGGGGTGTGTACATGTGCCCCAATTCGGCTACAGAAGCACAGTTTATAAAGGATTATGTTATACTCTCACGCATGGGTATACATTTTCACCACAACTGAGCGGTTATAATCAATTATTTTGTGGGCAAACCAATTTTGAAACCTGATGACACAGTGGTCGTATAACTAAGAGGGGACAATTTGCCAGATAGCCTTGCCTCTGTCTACTAACTCACAGCGTTTTATGGTTGCGTATGCTATGCTAGCTAAAGAGAAGATTGTTTTCCAATATGTTATTATTAAGCTTCTGCTTTTTATTATAAGGTAGATGTAACCAATGGATACCTCTATCCGTTTCTACAATACGAATGGTAGTTTACGTTTGTCGCAAAATGATGAACAAGCAGGCCGTTCCCGCAATCAATTGTCTGAGGATGAAATTGGCAGTGCCATAGGGAAAGAGGTGGAAGAAGAGCGACAGGTCTCTCTCCCACCAACACTTACAACGGTACAGCCAGTACAGGTTCAGCAGGAAGAGAAAGTCAAGGTTGAGGACTTTGAAGCAATTTTTCAACGCTTCCAGACCCCAATCACAAATTTCATCTACCACCTCATCGGCAATCGAGAGCAGGCATGTGACCTTGCACAAGATGTATTCGTTAAAGCATACAAGGCACTACTAGGGGGAACCGTCGTACAACCGGGGGCGCTGTCGGCATGGCTCTATCGCATAGCAACCAACACAACGACAGATACCTTACGGAGACGGCGGCTCATTGCATGGCTACCGCTCTCGCTCTTTAATGAAGATCGCGGCATAGGTGCTGGAGTCATATCGGACTCCGGGGGCACCGCCGACGGGTTCAGCACAAGTAACGAAGAGAATGGTAGTAATGATATGCGAGCCAGTTCGGTCAGTGCGATGTATGAACGCAATGGCTACGATGGCGGGCGCTTTGAGAGCAATGTTGCCGATCGTGAGATCGTGCAGCATATCTTCAAACAATTGCCTCCCAAGTATGCGGTGTGTCTGTGGCTTTACGAAAATGACGGACTTTCCTGTGCAGAGATCGCAGCAGTACTCAACATCAGCGCATCAGCGGTCAAGATGCGTTTGATGAGAGCAAGGGAGCGGTTTATCGGATTGTATCAAAAAGAGGTCGGTGAAGATTGAACTGTAGTGAGGTGCGAGCAATGCTCGCCGCATATCGAGAGCTAAAAAATGGGCGGGTGGATACGGTTGCACTGGAGGTGCACCTGAGTAGTTGTGCTGAATGCAAAGCATTTTTTACTCAGAGCAATCTTGTTGGGAAACGGCTACGTACGTTACCAGAGATCGAGCTTCCTGCCGATGCGCATACGAAATTGATGAAGGCGCTGGCAGTCGAGCATGCACAATTTATTCAACAATCTCCGGCATCCAGGCAATCCATCCCCGTTCCTGTGTTCCTGGCCCCTTATTTAAAGGAACAAGGACAGGCAATCCCAGACACGATTGCCGCTTTTTCAACAGCGGATACAGGGCCTTTACCTGTTATTCAACTGGCACGCAAGCACAAAAACACCCATCGTTCTCTAAAGATGAGTCCTTTTGTCGTCGTCGGGCTGGCAGCAGCATTTCTTATGACCATTATGGTTGGCGGTTTGACCTCAATGGTTATTTTAGCCAATCACGGCGCACCTGATATTTCAAAGGTGACGGTTGGTCAGACATCACAACTCGCATTAGCAGATTACACAACAACAACCAACTATACCCATATCGCCAGCGCGGTTGGCAGTCGAGATACGATCTACTACACAGCCTATAGGAATAACAAAAGTGGATGGATGCTTGCAGCGCTGGATAACCAGACAAAAGTGAGTACGCCTCTCCTTACGCAAGCGAGCGCAAGCCCCTTGATAGTTTTAAGCTCATCCAACAACTGGCTGCTCTGGCTACGCTTCGATCTTCCACAACGGGTCATCATTAAAAATACCCATACCCATAAGGTGATCAGCAGCTATGAGGGGCGCACATGGAGCCTTGAGGCGACCTATCTGGGCAGCGATCCAACCAGCACATTTACGACTGCAACCCCAACTACCCTACAAAAGGGCATCTTTGATGCCACGACAGTTCCTGCCTGGGTACAGACACCGATTGGAGGCATCTGGTCCGGACAGAATATGCTTCTCGTAACAATGTTAGACAAGCAGGGTACATCTCATCTCATCCATTACGTATTGGATGCGGCAAAAAATCCACAAGCAACAGAGCTTGCCAGTGTACAGAATGGTCACGTCCTGACCTCTCCAACCGCGACGAGCAATGGCACAAGCATCTACTGGTCGGAGGAATGGATGGGCGATGATAACATGCTCCACAGCAATATCTGGGCACAAAAGATAAGTATGGCTGAACTACCCTTATCTGGCAGGTGGGGTCACCAAGCAAGCACAGATACCTATATGTTCCTGGCGAATAAAGCTGCATTCCATCCCCAGGTCGTCAAGGATACGCTTTTCTTGCTTAACGTAAAAAATGCAGCACTGCCAGATGTAACCACAGGGAATGCGACGAGTGCAACTCCGACGGTGAGTGCGACTCCCAGTACCCAATCTCCCGCAACACTTCCAGGTAGGATTAATACGCCATTCTACACACCGCTACCAGATAATGCGCTGCAAGGTACGTTGCAGGCGTTTTCGGCACTTGACGATAGTGCTGCCCAGGCTCCTATTAGCGATGTGGTCCAGGATCCACAGGCGGGGACACGTTTCCTGCTCTGGCAAAATAATGCCAAAAGCATCGGCATGTATGACGCAGTGACAAAAGAGACTGTTCCAGTGGGCATCAATACGCTCCCTGGCAACGCTGCGCTGCTATCTGTGAATGGGGATACGACCGTCTGGACGACTAATCCGACCAATAATGCGAACAGCCAGAGTACTCAGGATGTAAATACTGTAACGTTCCAAATGTTTAACTGGCCAGTCAGAGCACCAATTACGCCATAAAAAGAGAATTATGCGAGTGAGGTCATACAGCGGGGAATGCGTTTATATGCAATCCCCGCTGTATATTTTAACAACCAAGCGTTTTTGCGATCAGCAGGCGTTGCACCTCACTGGTTCCCTCGCCGATCTCATTGACCTTCACACTACGCCAATAGCGCGAGACGGGATATTCGTCCATAAAGCCATAGCCGCCATGTATCTGAACGGCCTGATCGGCGGCTCGTTTGGCAGTTTCGGAGGCAAACAGTTTCGCCATCGAGGCTTCACGCGTATAGGGTTTGCCCTGCATATGCAACCAGGCAGCCTTATAATACATCAGGCGAGCCAGTTCAATCTCAGTTGCCATATCCGCCAGCTTGAACTGAATAGCCTGAAACTTGCTGATGGGCTGACCGAACTGCTTACGCTCCTTCGCATAACTCAATGCCTCATCCAGGCAAGCCTGCGCCAGACCAACGGAGAGAGCTGCAATCGCAATACGCCCCCCATCAAGAATCTGCATAAATTGCTTGAAGCCATCGCCGGGCTGCCCCAGAATACTCTCAGATGGCACAACGCAGTCTTCAAAAGCAAGAGGACGAGTATCGGATGCCTTCCAGCCCATTTTTTTGTAGGGCTTGCCGATAACATACCCAGGAGTCGTGCGGGGAACAATGATGTTCGTGATCTCTTTGCGACCATCGGGACGCGTACCAGTCACGGCAGTAATAGTGACACCCGTGGTCATATCGGTACCAGCGTTTGTGATAAAGCATTTCGACCCATTGATATGCCACGCGTCATTCACCAGTGCGGCACGCGTCTGTGTGCCACCAGAATCGGAGCCAGCTTCAGGCTCAGTGAGGCCAAAGGCCCAGAGCTGTTCACCGCGTGCAAGAGGAACTAAGAAGCGCTCTTTTTGCTCTTTGTTGCCAAACAGAAAGAAAGGGGTTGCGCCTAGAGAGATATGGGCCTCCATGGTAATCCCAACCGAGACATCGCCACGCGAGATCTCTTCGATAGCCAGGCAATAGGAGAGGAAATCGGCTCCTGCACCACCGTATTCTTCTGAAAATGGCAGGCCCAACAAACCAAGCGCACCCATTTTGCGGATAAGGGCGTACGGGAATGTACCAGTCGCGTCCATCTCCTCCGCTAAAGGCTTTATCTCTTGCTCAGCGAACTCTCTGCATGTATCACGAATGGCTGCCTGCTCTTCGTTGAGGGTGAAATCCATAAAAAAATTCCTCTTTCTTCTGTATGACGCGAGAATCTCTCTGGCATTATTATACGAGATTAAGGCAAGGAATAGAGGCGTACGCAAGAGCATCAGTTTGTATAAAGCTTTTGTGTGTAAGAGTCTATAGGCAGACTCATGTATTGTCTTATGTAATAAGACAAGAATAATATCCAGGTCATAGCGATACTATTCTTTCTTGCCCTGGATATTGGCTATTATAAACAAGATACGCAATGATGTTTATAGTACTTATAATGCCATATATTTTATGGCATTTCAATCTTTATAGCATTTTAGATGTACAAAAAGGCCTCTTGTCGGAAAAGTCTTATACATATCGAGGGAAAAATAGCTCTTTTCCCTTGAGAGAAGAGAGTTATGTAATTTTCGGTGAAGTGAGCGTTAAGTTAAGAATACTATACTTATTTCTAGTGATGATAGGAATGGAATGGCTGTCATTCCTTCTGTGAATATCCTATTCATCATAAGAGATTCGTTTCTTTTTCATCCTAAAAGGAGTTTATTTGTGCAGAAACGATTGATTCAGCTATTTACCCTTCTAGCTTCTCTTCTAATGGTAGCGGCATTCACCCCTTATGCCTTTGCTGCTACGACGACCCAAACTGTTACGAATAGTGCGGCGACTATTAACCCTTACTCTCCTGCTTATCAGCACACCTATCGGCATGGTGTAGAGCCGACAATTGCGCAGTACAACAAGATGAAGTCCTATCAACAGTCTCACGCGACACCACAGGTGCCAGCGGCGGCCAATACGCTTTCCTATGGGGGCGGCATTGACGGCATCGGTGTGACAAGCGGTCATGAGAAAGTCTATCTGGTCTTCTGGGGCACACAATGGGGCACGCAGAGTACCGATAGCAATGGTAACCTGACCTTCTCGAGAGATACAGCGGGTGGCGCACCACGCTTGCAGAACATGTTCAAGGGACTGGGCACAGGAAATGAGCTGTGGTCAGGCGTCATGACGCAGTACTGCGATGGCTCAGGTGTCTCGGCTGGTGCGACCAGTTGTTCAGCGAGTACTGCCCATGTTGGGTATCCAACAGGTGGTGCACTCTCTGGCGTCTGGTATGACAACTCTGCCGCAGAGCCATCTGCCGCCAGTGGTAATCAGATAGGAACCGAAGCAGTCAAAGCGGCGGGTCACTTTGGCAATACTTCAGCTTCCACTAACCGCTACGCGCAGTACGTTATTCTGTCAGCGACCGGGACCAACCCTGACAACTATCAGACGGGTGGTTTCTGTGCATGGCATGACTACAACGGCGATAGCACACTGACTGGTGGTGGCGTCAGTTCGCCCTACGGTGATGTCTCATTCACCAATATGCCTTATGTCATGGATCAGGGCACCAGTTGCGGGCAGAACTTCGTCAACTCTGGTTCAGCGGGAACACTCGACGGATATACAATGGTTGAAGGCCATGAGTATTCGGAGACTATCTCGGACCAGAATCCTGCTGGTGGCTGGACGAGCAGTTCCAGTGGCCAGGAGAATGCCGACGAGTGCGCCTGGATCAATCCTGGCACGCAAGGCGGAGCTGGCAACGTTAGCATGGGTAACGGCTCTTACACCATGCAGTCTACCTGGTCGAATGATACCAACCGCTGCGACATCTCGCATACAATTATCGGTGGCGGCACAGGCACGAATGATTTCTCGATCAGCTCAAGCCCTGCCAGTGTATCAACTACTCCTGGTAGCAGCGCAACCTCGACGATCAGCACAGCGGTCAGCAG
>JACDAE010000382.1 GCA_013695595.1 Ktedonobacteraceae bacterium
GTACCAGTACTGGAGGCGTCAGAGGAGGGGCAGGGACCAAAACAACGCTCACGCAGGCTGATGCAGATGCAATCACTGCGCAGGTGCCGCATGTGTCGGCTGTGAGCCCTGTCGTCAATGCAAACGGCCAGGTTGTTTTCCAGAACCAGAACTGGTCAACTACCATTCAGGGCGTCTATCCCGATTACCAGCAGGTAGGGAGTTGGAAGATGCAGGAGGGGAGCTTTTTCTCGACTGCCGATGAGCAGAGTTCCACGACGGTTGCGGTGGTTGGACAGACGGTCGTGAATAATTTGTTCACGCCCCTGGGACTTGATCCGCTTGGGCAGCAGGTACGCGTTGGGAGCGTGCAGTTTACCATTGTGGGGGTACTCACGGCCAAAGGTTCCAATGGCGGCTTCAATGATCCCGATGATGTTGTTTTTGTGCCATTTAGCACGGCCCAGGGACGCTTGACGGGTGGCAGGAATGCCAATTCCATCGACGTGATTGTCGATAATAGCTCCAATGTCACCACTACCCAGACCGCTGTGGAGCAGGTGATGGAGCAGCAGCATCATATCACGGATGCAACGCTCGACGATTTTACGATTCAGAACCAGTCACAGATCTTGCAGACCGTGCAAAGTACCTCCCAGACGTTGACGGAGCTACTTATCAGTGTTGCTGCGATCTCGCTGATTGTTGGGGGCATCGGGATTATGAATATTATGCTCGTCTCCGTCACCGAACGTACGCGCGAGATTGGTATTCGTATTGCAATTGGTGCACATCCTGGCGATGTCATGATGCAATTTCTGGTCGAAGCGTTTATGCTCAGCGCCCTGGGTGGTATTGTCGGGATTGTGATCGGCATTGCCGGTTCTTATATCGTCTCGATGGTGAATTCCAGTCCATTTGCACTCAGCCCGCTGGCGGTGTTGATCGCGTTCCTGTTCTCGGCAGTCGTAGGAGTCGTCTTCGGCTTCTATCCCGCCCGACGCGCAGCGCGTCTCGATCCAATCGTCGCACTGCGCACGGAATAAACATAATTTTCGTTATAATATCGAAAATGTTTCCAAATGGCGTAGGGGTACTGGCCAGCACCCCTACGCCATTTGGAAACATTTCATATCCCTTGCAAAATCACGTTATGGCAGGTATACTCGAAAGAAGGGAGAAAAGCACCCTCTCTTCTCCCGTACCATTATTTGCGTGTATCTGCATTATTGCAGAACAGCAGGTGACCCAAATTCTCCCTGATTTTTTCCATTTGCGAGACCCCCGCATTTTCTGCTACAATGCCATCGTACGTCAGATATTTAAAAGGTAATGCGGTGGAGTAGAAGCACCAGGCCTACCCGTTTCTACCTCTTGTTATCACCCAAGGACTTAGTGTAATATCGTCACGCATGGTAAACAATCGGTAAGATAGGCTTGCTAGCATACAGTTGGGAGGAAGACCAGTTCCTCGCCGGTTTCGCTGGGAGTTTTCTTGCAACCGACTCTACTGTAAAACAGGTATAATACAAGGCCGGTTCTGTTCTTCAGTCACACCCGTCTGGGGAGGAATACTGGCGTAGAATGTCACATGGACCAGGAGATAAGATGAACAAGAAGCAATCGCAAGCAAGCGATGCAAACACAAATGGGCAGGGTGCACACTCCTCGCTTGCCTTGCTGGAAAACGAGGATCGCAATACCCTGGTGCGTTACTATCACCAGATGCTCTTTCTTCGTCACTTTGAGGAGAAATCGGCGGAGATGTATAACAAGGCACGCATCGGCGGGTATTGCCACCTCAATCTCGGTGAGGAAGCAACCGTTGTCGGTTTTTGTGAAGGTCTTGAGCCAGAAGATTATGTCTATACAAATTATCGTGAGCATGGATACGCGCTCAATCGTGGCCTTTCGGCGGATTCGGTGATGGCCGAGCTCTTCGGCAAGGTTACGGGCTGTGCTCATGGTCGTGGTGGTTCTATGCATATGTTTGATGCCGAGCGCCACTTTATGGGTGGCTATGGTATCGTTGGTGGGCAGCTTCCGCTGGCGACCGGTGCGGCTTTTGCGCTTTCCTATCACAATAAGCCCCAGGTTGTGGCCTGTCAGATGGGTGATGGCGCGACGAATGGCGGACCTTTCCACGAGTCGTTGAACATGGCGAAGATCTATCATCTGCCCATTATTTTCTTCGTTGTCAATAATGGGTATGGGATGGGGCTGGCCGCCGATAAAGGTTCTGCCGTGGCTGAATTGTATCGCAAGGGTTGTGCCTATGATATGAATAGTGTGCGCGTCGATGGCAACGATGTGCTGGCCGTACGTGATGCGATGCGTGCCGCCGCCAAACTTGCCCGCGAGGAACGTGAGCCGAGCTTAATTGAAGCCGTCAGCTATCGTTTCCGGGGCCACTCGGTGATTGATCCAGATCGTTATCGTAACCGTGAAGAAGTGGAGCGTGGGCGAGCTCAAGACCCCATTCCCGCCTTTGCAAAACGCCTGCTCGATGCAGGCTTCCTCGATGATGCAGGCCTTGCTCAAATTGAAGAGCAGGCGTTGCAAGAACTGGATGCCGCAGTGAAATTCGCTGAAGAGAGCCCCTTTCCGCCTGTGGAGAGCCTTTTCGATTTCATTTACGCGTCCGACGATGCACAGGTGGGAGGTAAATAAACGTATGGCTGAAATAACTTTTCGGCAGGCATTGAATGAGACGTTGCGCGAGGAATTGCAGCGCGATGAGAACGTTTTCTTGATGGGCGAAGAGATCGGCAACTTCGAGGGTTCCTATAAGATTACCGCAGGCCTTATGAAGGAATTTGGACCCAGGCGCGTGGTGGATACTCCAATCGCTGAAAATGGCTTTGTGGGCATGGCGACCGGTGCGGCTATGCTTGGTCTGCGCCCCGTCGTCGAAATTATGACCATCAATTTCATTATTATGGCGATGGACGAGATCGTCAACCATGCGGCAAAGATCTACTATATGTTTGGTGGTCAATGTCCCATTCCCCTGGTTATCCGTACGCCCGGTGGTGGTGGACAGCAGCTCTCCGCGACTCACTCACAGAACCTGGAAGTCTGGTTCGCGCATGTGCCAGGCCTCAAAGTTGTCGCTCCTGCAACCCCCGAAGACGCAAAAGGCTTACTCCGTTCAGCTATTTTAGATAATAATCCCGTCATCTTCCTGGAAAACCTTGCGCTCTATAACCTGAAAGGCGAGGTGCCCTCTGGCTATTACACAACCCCTATTGGCAAAGCAAAGGTTGCAAAGGAGGGAACGGATCTGACGATCATCAGCTATTCCAATATGGTGCCCGTGGCCCTGGATGTAGCTCGTCGCATACAGCAGGAAAATGGCTTGAACATTGAGGTTGTCGATATCCGCTCGTTGCGCCCTCTGGATACTGAAACCCTGATTAATTCGGTGAAAAAGACCAATCGGGCCATCATTTTTGAGGGGGATTGGCGTTCATATGGCGTCGGTGCGGAGATCACCGCGATGCTGCAAGAGGAGGCTTTCGATTACCTCGATGCGCCTATCAAGCGTGTTGCTGCCCTCGAAGTACCATTGCCATACGCGAAGCCGCTCGAACTGGCCGCGCTTACCGGCTCCAAACAGCTGGTCGATGCGATCAACGAGATTGCCCCGCGTCGTCGAAGGAGATAGTTTATGTCTGAAGTCAGTATGCCCCGCCTCAGTGATACCATGCAGGAAGGGACGATCACGCGCTGGCTCAAACAGCCGGGTGATGAGGTAAAAAAGGGTGACATTATCGCTGAGGTTGAGACCGATAAAGCGAATATGGAGGTCGAGTCCTTCGATGCTGGCATCCTTGAGCAGATTCTGGTCAAAGAGGGTGAGACCGTTCCGATAGGCCAGACGATTGCTGTTGTTGGCTCCGGTCAGAATGTGCAAAAGGCTGCTCCTGTAAAAACCGAGGCCACGAATGGTCAGGCTCCTGCCAGTGCTTCACAACCTGTAAATGCTCATACACAGGAGAATAGTAGTGGCTCAAGCAATGGTTCCGTCCAGACCGGGGCGAGTGCCAGTGCGCCCGAGAGCGGATTTCTGCGCGTTTCGCCTCTCGCACGACGTATGGCCGAGGAACATGGTATCGATTTGAGTCAGGTCAAAGGTACCGATCGTAGCGGTCGCATTGTACGAGACGATATTCTGGATTTCCTGGAACAGCAGCAGACGAAGTCGGCGGCGTCTGCGCAGGTAGCTCCCACCCAGGCTCAGCCTATCGCTCAACCTGCACCATCTCTCGCCACGCCACAAGAGGGCGACGAGGTTAAAGTGCTTTCTTCCATGCAGAAGACGGTTGCCCGTCGTCTGGCGGAGTCGAAGCAGACGGTGCCGCACTTCTATGTCAGTAACGAGATCGACGTAACCGATGCACTCGCTTTACGCAAGCAACTCAACGCTGGTGCTGGCGAAAATGGAGTGAAGATCAGCGTCAATGATCTGGTGATTAAAGCCTGTGCGCTGGCTCTGGAGAAGTTTCCAGATGTGAACAGCTCTTTCGGTGATGGGCAGTTTGTGCATCATCAGCACATTAATATTGGTATTGCGGTTGATATTCCCAACGGTCTGGTTGTGCCTGTGATCCGCGATGCCAATATCAAGGGTGTACGCAGTATTGCGCGTGAGGCAAAAGCTTTGGTAGAGAAGGCTCGCACGGGTAAACTGGCTCCTGCTGATTTCACGGGCGGCACCTTCTCCATCTCGAATCTTGGTATGATGGATGTTACCAACTTTGTGCCGATCATTAATCCACCGGAAGCCGCTATCCTGGCGGTTTCCTCGGCACGCAAGGTCTTCGTACCGATCAATGATCAGCCTGTTTTACGTGACATCATGCCTTTAACCGTTTCTGCTGATCATCGCATCATCTATGGTGCAGCCGTGGCTCGCTTCCTCCAGGAGGTGAAGCGCCTGCTCCAGAGTCCTTACGATTTATTGGGATAGGTGTGTCATTTTGTATGTAAAAATACGTATGATGCATATAATATGTATAATGCGGTAGGGACCAGATTGCATCGCGTCCGCCATTCATGGAATGATAGGCCAGGGTTGATAAATCTCGGACGCGATGCAATCTGGTCCCTACCTATCGGTAAAAGCGGGAAGAGCCAGGGCCTAAGGAGGCAGAGTTAGAATGTCCCCACATGTAGAACCTTTTACAATCGGCGTTGAAGAAGAATATCAGATTATTGATCCGGTGACACGTGAGCTTAGTTCCGATGCTGAAACTGTTCTACACGAAGCACAAAAGACGTTGGGAGAGGATGTACAACTCGAAATCCATCTATCACAGATAGAGGTGACGACTCCTATTTGTCAAACACTGGCAGATGTCAGCGCCAGCCTTTCACACCTGCGTCGCGAAGTGATAGCAGCGGCGGCCACACAGAATAAACAGATAGCTGCGGCAGCCTCTCACCCCTTCTCACACTGGACGAAGCAACAGGTCACGCCTTATAAGCGTTATAGCAGCCTTGAGGACGAATATCAACAACTGGCACGTGAGCAATCTATCTTTGGTTGTCATGTCCATGTAGGTCTGAGTGATCGCGAGATATCTCTGCAAGTAATGAACCACATGCGCCCATGGCTCCCACTTTTACTCGCGCTCTCCAGCAATTCGCCTTTCTGGTGGGGAGTAGATACAGGGTATGCCAGCTTTCGTACCGAGATGTGGGCACGCTGGCCGTTCTCCGGTCCACCACCATTTTTCACATCCCTGGCAGATTATCGCTCTCTGGTTGCATCTCTGGTGTCCAGCGGAAGTGTTGCGGAGGCGACCAAGATCTATTGGGATATGCGCTTATCTGAACGTTTCAGCACGATTGAAGTGCGCGTCATGGATATCTTTATGACGATTGAAGATGCCGTAATGGTGGCTGGTCTGATTCGCGCATTGGTGCGTACGTGTTATGAGCAGGTGCTTCAGGGGCAGCTCTCTCGGCATATACGCCATGAGCTACTACGGGCGGCGAACTGGCATGCTGCACGTTATGGCCTGAGTGATCAATTGATCGATCCATTTAATGAACGTCCCCAGTTGGCAGGCGAGATGCTGCAACAGTTTTTGCTGTTCTTGCGTCCGGCTCTGGAAGCGCACAATGATTGGGAAGAGGTTTCGGCGCATGTGCAACGTACCCTACGCGATGGTACGGGTGCTGAACGACAGCGTGCGGTCTACCAACGTACGGGCGATCTACATGCCGTCGTTGATTTCGTTGTTGCCGAAACGGCCAGGGGAACTGTATTGCTGTAGATTGCCTGATGCGATAGGAGGAATGTTTCATGATCACAACACAAATTGGCGTACTGCAATCGGTACAGGTGGGCACGCCCCATCGCTACGGCGTTTCTAAAGCGACGGAGCCTATGGAGCGACGCTGGCAAACATCGTTCTTCCGCACGCCTAGTACCGAGCCGCGCTGGCTCTACACCACACATCTTGCTGGTAACGAGCAGGCGGACTTGAAGAATCATGGTCGGCCTGGGCAAGCTGTGCTTTTATATGCGGGTTCACATTATCCTCTGTGGCAGGCAGAACTCGGACGTGAGGATATCGGTCCAGGGGGCTTCGGCGAGAACTTTACGCTGGATGGTCTCAGTGAGGAAACAGCCTGTATCGGCGATATCTACGCTTTGGGGGATGCTCAGATTCAGGTCACGGGGCCGCGCTATCCGTGCTGGAAAATTGAGCGGCGCTGGAGTATTGAGGGTCTCACGGCGCGAACTGCGGAGACCGGACGTACCGGCTGGTATTGCCGTGTATTGCATGAAGGAATGATTGAGCCTGGTATGCCCATGACACTCGTCGAACGCCTCTATCCAGAATGGACCATGACGCTCATAAATGATTTTGGGCATGGTCGGAATAAGGATGTGGAGAAAGCTCAGGCCCTCGGTTCCTGTCCGCTTTTAGATGAATTCTGGCAGGAGATGGTTGTACGAGGGGCAAAGCGTAAGAAATGATGAACCTGGCATCCGATGCAAATTAATAGAATTTTTAATGTATCATCGTCCATAATGCCTGGGTGTGCGGACTAAAGGGCAGAGTATTCGTCTCTATATGTTCCGGATCGACATATAGGGGAAGCATAATGGTAAAGGTGCTACCTGTGCCGGGGATACTCTGTACTTCCATGCGTCCGCCGTGTCGTTCAACGATCTTGCGCGAGATGTAGAGGCCAAGTCCCAGGCCAGCGCGTTCACCATTTTGTGGTTCAATACCAGGCACGCGATAGAATTGCTCAAAGATATGTGGGAGTGCTTCGGGCGGAATACCGACGCCCATATCACGTATGGCAATCATTGTTTCATAGCCGGATTGCTGTAAGCTAATTGTGATAGGCGAACTCTTTGTCGAATATTTGCGTGCATTAGAGAGTAAGTTAAGCAGTACCTGACTGAAACGAGCTTCATCAACTTCGGCTTCGATGGGCTGATCCCTAAATTCACTGGTTAGCTCGGGGCCAACGCCCGCTGTATATTCGTTGAGCAAGCGGCGACACAGGTCGACCAGATTGCAGCGCGTACGATGCAGGACAAACATGTTCGTTTCGATGAGCGATGTATCCAGCAGATCCTGAACAAGTACCTGAGTCCGCTCAAGGGAATGTTCCATGTCCATTAACCCTTGTCTCAAGGCGTCTGTGGAAGTATGCTGATCAAGTTGATGCTGGAGCACCTGAGTCATGCTATGGAGGTTATTGAGCGGCGTCTTCATTTCGTGTGAGACGATACTTAAAAACTTGTCCTTCGTTGCATTCGCCTCAACCAGTTCGTGTGTGCGCTTCTGAACCATCGACTCGAGTGCCCGCGCATGCTGCCCAAGTGCGATATGTTGCTCGCTAACACGTCGACGCAATTGATATGTTTGCGTTGCACGTTACAGGGCCGCTACAAATGTATCGCGATCAATCGGCTTCTGAATATAATCGTATGCCCCACCGCGCAAGGCCTTGATAGCAAGATCATGTTCACCATGGCCGGTGATCAATATCACCGGAGTCTCTGGACGCAGTTCGCGAATCCTCGTCAGGAGTTCTAGTCCATCCATGCCAGGCATCTTGATGTCGCTCACGATGAGCGTCATAATCCGTCTGCTGGATACGGTCAAGCGCTACCAATGCCGCATCAGATGTATCAACTTTGATGCCTTTGAGGCGCAGATAAATTGTTTGCGGCAAAGCCTGAAGTAAGGCGAGATCATCATCAACGATAAGAATCTGAGCATTATTCTGCATAAAACCCCCTCGGTCTTTTCTCTATTGTACGATTGGCACCTGCTGATCGGTTTCATTGTGTAGTACTTTCAGGCGAACATCAGGCAGAGATGGAATGTACAATCTCTTGTTCAATAGTGTATCATTGTTATGTGTATGCATCGATTATGATTGCTCATAATGTACCGCGACGACCCGATGATCAGGAATGTCGTAGAGCAGGCAAGCGATGCGCGGATGCATGTTAGTAGAAACAGGGAGGTAAGAAATACTAATGTTGTCACTGAAAAGGATTTTACGACGAAGTTCTGTGCTGGTTTTGTTGGTTTTTGCGCTCCTGATGGGGAGTATCACAACGATCCATACTTTGAGTAGTGTCACTCCAGCTCATGCGGCGGAGGTTGGATCGATCCAGGATCCCAATATCAAATATATCGGACGTTGGGATAAGACCAGTTCCACCACAATGTACAAAAGTTATTGGACCGCCACCTATCTTAAAACGAGTTTCACAGGGAGGACCGTCAAGCTGAAGCTGGCTATTGCGGTCAACATCTATGTAAGTATCGATGGCGGGTCTGATGTGCTCTATACTGGTGCCAGAGGAACCTTTAACCTCATACCAACTCCTCTGGCGGCGGGAACCCATACCTTGCGGGTCGCTGTGCGTTCCGGAAATATCGAGTTTCAAGGCCTCGTGCTGGATGCTGGTGCGCAGACCGTAGCTCCGAACTTTTCCTCACGCTTAATCGAGTTCACAGGCGATTCGATCACTGCTGGTTACACCGATAGCAAATTGGCCCTCTCCGATTATGGGTGGCTAGTGGGGGAACAGTTGCATACGGAACATACCCAGATTGCTCAGTCGGGCATCTGTCTGGTTGCTCAGACGGGATGTTATAGTATGGGCACGCAATACTTTAAATTGGGTGGTATCCACGATACCAACACGCCCGACTGGAACTTTGCGAACTATCAGGCGTCGGCGGTGGTGATTAACCTGGGCACCAACGATAATGGGCATGGGGTGACAAAGCCAACGTTCCAGGCGGCGTACACGACCTTCATGCGCAACATCTGTGCGAAATACCCACATGCGGCGATCTTTGCCTTTGAGACGTTGCGGCAGGTATATGTACCGGAGACGCAGGCGGCGGTCAAGGCGCTCAATGCTTCCGGCGACAACAACGTCTACTTTGTCTCGACGGCAGGCTGGTTAACGGTGGGGGATTATTCGGCAGATGGTGGTCACC
>JACDAE010000393.1 GCA_013695595.1 Ktedonobacteraceae bacterium
CCCCTACGCCTCTTCAAAACAGATGATACGTCGACAACGGCCTTATGTTATGAGATGAACTTAAATGTGGTGAACATGTGCTGAATATACTTCTGCATCGCCTCAGGATAGTAGATATCCGGAGCAATCACCACAATGTTGTAGTAGACCTTGTTATGCTCCACAGCCATAGACATCACGTCTATCTTTGTACTGTTCGTATTCGTAAAAGTAATATCTAATTCCTTCCAGGCCGCTCCTCCGATTGTGGGTACATTGTTCGTAGCGGCTGCAGATTGCACATTACTTACGCCACTCATACCAGTGAACTGTTGTACATGACTTTGATTGATCTCATCAGAACTAGTAATAGCCGCAGAAGTACTATTCGAGTAACGTACTAGATAGAAACTAATACCAATCTGTTCCTGTTGTGGTGAGTGGATACCTACCGAAGTACTATCGGTCGTTTTCTGTAATGCATCCTCGACCCAACCAGCGGGATATTCTAGAGTAGCATTTACATCTTTGATATTAGCCACTGTAAAAGAGGTGGGAATTGGCAACTGATTCCCTTGCGCGGTAGCAGTTGCACCAGGCGTGGCCTGAACCTGCGCGACTACAACCTTCTTCGGTGCCGCCGCCGCTCCAGAAAAGCGTCCCTGACTTGCTAATACACCTAATGTTCCACCTACACCTATTACCAGCGGAATAAGTAAGATCAATATGCTACCCATAACCTTGCCAGGTGAGCGCCTCGACCTCTCTGTTGTTCTTGATAGTGGTGCCTGGACAGGGGCAGAGCCATTTGCATATGCGGACCTCGCGGGCATGGTTGTAGGCCACGGGGGAGCACCAGCAGGCAGGTACGAGAAACTGGAGGTTGCTACCTGAACCGATGGATTAGCTGTTCCACAACTAGAACAGAAAGTTGATGAATCTGGCAGTTCTGCTGCGCATCGAGAACATTTCATGAGTCGCTCCCTGTTATTCTGGTGTCTTGACCAAACGACAATCGAAGCGCACAACGCCGCTCCTCCGTTCGGTTACCACTTTCACCACTTCAAGTTTTATCATTTCCCCAATCAAATTGGGTATGTCTTCTTCGTCTAATACACGGCACTCGAAGTGACGCTCAGGATCAGTTACATCGGCGAGCACGCATCGCACATAAGAATGCTCCTCGCCTTGAAAGACCGTTTTTAAACCGGGTTCTTTCTCTAGAAGAATTCCTTCACGCGTCATCACGATTTCTCATTCTCCGCTATATGATACAGTGAAATACAGTAACGCAAAAATAATTATAGAAATCCATCCTCTATTTGAACTATAGAGAAGACAAGAGCAATTGTCAACCTTTTTGAAGCTCCTTTTACAAAGTATTTGCAGTGTTTTTACAAATTGGTATAACGTCTTCCTCATTTCACTCACAGCCAGACTTGAATCGTTCCATCAGTAAGCGCCACTACCAGTTGTTTTCCCGCAAAATGCAATGCATTGATCTGCCACGGATGATAGAATTTCTGGATTATCTGACCAGTACTAACGGACCAGAGGTCGATCACGCCTTCATTAACTTCGCTATCCTCACGCGCAATGGCGACCCATTCGCCATCCGGGGAGAGCGCAAACCTGGAACTACCACCCATTGCTCCACTCACCAGTTCACTATAAGTTCCTTCAATAGTATCACAAAGTCGCAGTTTTCGCCCATCCTGAACAAATGCAACCATTTTTCCATCGGGGGTTACCGCATACGGTGGGCCACATTCGGCACATTTTCCAACCACGATTGATGATACAATCTGTGGCCGTATCTTTCCCAGGCGCGTCTTCGCAGCGAGATTCCAACGACGCACAATCGCTATCTCTTGCTGGTCATGTGGTACACGTGCACAGGAGAGCGTCACAAGCGTTCTAGCATCTTGCGCTAATGCACGCAGACGAATAGCCCAGAATTGTCTGTTCTCAATGCCCTCTTCAGCACATACCAGTGCTTCGCTGAGACTATCGGCTGGCATGCCTATCTGGTGGCTGACAATATCACTTCCCCGCACTCCCCAGGCCCGTGGAGTACGCGTGTCCTCAAAGAGTAATGGCAATGCTATATGCGCCAGGCGTTTTCCACCCGGCAACGACTGGAGCGCCATATCCAATGAATAGTATGCGGAGACCGCTCGCTGCTGCAAATTATAGCTCCAGAGCCGTGTGCCATTGACGCCATCCCAGACATGCAATCCTAGCCTTCCCCAACCTGCCAGTAAAGCGCCAGCCTCTGAGAAACGCAGTTCGCGTACTGATTCGACTGGGAATGCTGCATCTGCAACGAAATTGATAGGCTCACTGGCAACTCCGTTCACAAGCGACCAGAAGGCTCCCTTGCCATCC
Organism: Ktedonobacteraceae bacterium; assembly: GCA_013695595.1. GTDB lineage: Bacteria > Chloroflexota > Ktedonobacteria > Ktedonobacterales > Ktedonobacteraceae > JACDAE01. The sequence continues at coordinate 2,368 of JACDAE010000393.1, forward strand.
AGAGAGCCTGCTGCGATAATCATACCCTGTACAGTATGGACGCAACTCAGTGCAGAAACCACTCCAAGATGACTAGAAATAATGGGACCAGCGCTCAAGGGGCCGCGCGTACTAAAAATATTGAGTCCTGAAAACTCTACATCTTCGGCAGGATCAAAAACATGTGGACGCGCTCGTGGGCGGCGCATATCAATCACGCCCCCGGTTATAGTATCGTAATTACGGCGCTGCTCAGGATCACTCAGTACTGCGTAGGCGCGGTTGATCCGCTTCATCTCGACTTCGCTGCCTGGGCCCGCCAGATCGGGATGGTAGCGGCGAGCAAGCTGACGATACGCACGTTTCAACATATCGGCGTCGGCATCTACAGGCACCCCTAAAATAGCATAATAATTCTCAGGTCTATCCATATATGACTACATCACTACCTATTCTATAATGATACAATTCGTGTGCGCTCGCGGTCGTTACGCTGTGCAAGACGACGTACACTCCACATATACCACGTTGCAAAGGTCCGATATGGACGCCATAGTTCACCACGTTGCACCATCTCTTTTTTTGCTGGTCGTTCAGGTAATTCATATGCCTCACGGACCCCCTCTAGAAATCCCAGGTCATCGACGGGCAAGACATCAGGCCTCCCGAAACAAAAAATCAAAATCATCTCAGCAGTCCAGCGTCCAATCCCTTTCACAGCTACCAACTGGTCAATGACGGCTTCGTCGTCGCGTTCCCACAGGCGTGCAAGGTCGAGTTGTCCAGTATCGATATGCTCTAACAGGTTTCGCACATATTTCGCTTTGGGCGTTGACAGGCCACAGCCACGCAACATATCAAAGTCCAATGGTGCCAATGTCACGGGAGTAATCAGGCCATCTGGCAGCGCAGCTCGCAGGCGGCCAACAATAGCATCCGCCGCTTTCACTGAGATCTGCTGAGAGATAATTGCATCGATCAATGCTTCAAACACGTTTGAGGAGGGCACGAGGGTACAGGGTCCTACGCGCTCGATAGCTGCACGCATGATGGGATCAATATCACTGAGATAGGTGGTTGCCATTGCAATGACATTCTGAAAAGGTTCTTGTGTTGTTGTCATAGTACCAATTCTCTCTGGCCTGTTTGATGGTATTGTACAACACCCCAGAGTTAGACATCCTCCACACATTTTTCAGTTGGCATAAAACTGGCACATGACAGACTCTGTTTTACACAGAAACAGAACTATAGTTAATAACAAGACGAAGGCATCGTCGGGAATTAAAAATTCATCACGCAAAGTGAGGAGCAAACCCATGCATGTATCTTGCGACAATTCCAGCACTACAAATGGTCAGGCCGCTCTAAAACAGATCGATATCGAGGCAATATTGGCCGAGTACGACCAGTATCTTACCAGGCAGGTCCACGATTGTATGCGCTCACATTCAGATGTGATACGGCCAGAAATACTTGATCTGGAAACGGATGAGCTGGTACAAAAAGTGCGTATCAAATTCTGGCATGCACTGACAGGTAAACCCATCGACTATCCCAAAACGTACATTAAGCGTATCGTCAATAGTGAATTTATCGACATGGTGCGCCGCATCAAGCCAAATTATACACTGGGCCTGCCCGTGGACGAAGAGGGAGAGATCTACCAGGGTCACATGCTCATCACACCCAGTTCGGGAATGGCTGATCCTGCACTAGAATATGAGGAAAAGGTCGAAGCGAATGAACGCATGCAAGAGATCGTTGATGCAGTAATGACTCTTCCCACACGGCAACAACAGGCCATCATCTGCGATATGCGTGACCGTGTGGACAATCTCGATGCGTTCACCAGGGCATTCAGAAAGCGGAAAGCGGCTATTGAGATGTGGCAGTGGCCGCAGCAGAAAAAGGAAAAAACCCTTCTGCGTGCATCACTTAACTATGCAAGACTTAAAGTCAACGTGCACATGAAAAAGACCGCGAAGCGTCGTGTCGTGTGTTAATTAGTCTCACACCGTTATCGCATAGTGCTTGCTGGTGGATTCTCGCTTCTCTGAGACGAGCCTTCTAATGGAACAGACGTAAGTTCTCGCAGGTAGTCCAGAGTCAGGGTCTGGGGTAGATCTCCCAGATGATCAATCCACCAGCTAGCAGCCGTCTGGCGATTCATGGCACGTATGCATGCAGACATTCCCCGCCGCACCATTTCTTCAGTAACACCCGGCATACCACGTCTTTGCTCAAAGCGCTGATCTATCTCCGCAAGACACTCAGCACGGATACGCAATGCCCAGGTGATCATTGCCTCCGATCCTCGGAGATCGGCCAGACCACGTATTCTGGCTTCTTCGAGATCCCTGAAGGTCTGCCTGATACGCTGATCGCGTTGCGATTGACGATAGCAATCTGTACACAGTTGCGCTACCAGCCATTCTTCTTTCTGCCTACGCTCAGCCTTTATACGTGGAAATGAGACCCATTTCTGGTGACCACAACGGTACTGCACATAATCATGTACCGTTGCCAATTTCCACTCTCGCTTCACCAACCATGAGCATAGCACTGCGTACCAGTAGGACAAGTGCCATCTGATCCCTTTTAGGTATGCGACCTGATCATTTTCTCCCATATATACATTATACAAACAACCTATTATTTAATATGGTTATCTGCATATACATAATTTTAGTGAATATAATACATTTATATATGGTGATACATGAGGGATTTGATTGTATGACTCTGTCTGCCAAAGTAGGGG
>JACDAE010000402.1 GCA_013695595.1 Ktedonobacteraceae bacterium
GGCTATATTTGGCCCTAAAACCCTGAATTCAATGGCACGCAGTGCTGGCAAAGGCGTTTCTCAAGCGAAAAACGTTAAAGATCAAATCATGGCCGACGTGCCGATGGAAGATATCGCCAGGGTCACAAATAGTATTCCTCAAGTGCCCCTCAATCCACAACAGGCCATACGCATGTTACTCACATCTGATCAGAAGGAAGCAGGTAAGAAGGAGCAGGGAACAAAGGCTTCTGAAAAGATCGTTGAAACCGGAGTTGCTGAAAAACCTGTCGCAACAAAGGCCGATGCGTAGTTCCTTCTATCTTTCTTTCAGCAACGGCCCCCTAGATACTCCTAGATTTCTTTCAGCAACTGGTCCAGTGCCTTTGTCTCCTGCATAGAGCGTTTCTCCTGGTCCTTAATCTGAATACACAATTGTTGTGCTGCCTCCAATGGCTGCGTAAGGATAAGCTGGGAAGTGGAGAGCTGTGCCAGTGAATAAGCGTGAGCCAGAACAGTAGTCAATTGAGAGATAAGTGCTTCCTGCTGGGCAAGGTTAGTACGTATCTTTTCTATAGAGGAACCGCTGCGTGTCGTCATAGAACGAAGGTAGTAATAGCGCTGCACCGCTGGATACAGGCGATCTACAAGCGTTCCTGAGGGTGGCAAAGGTTTTAGTGCTCCCCCATGCGAGACGCTATCTTGTAATTCAAGCAACTGCTGTAAGCCTTGTTCGATACGTCTATACTCTTGCGCAATTTGAGAAATACGATTGAGCCGCTCGGCCATAAGATTGAAGCTCATTGCCAGGGAAGTAAGTTCATTATTTTGCAGTTTTGCGCGTGCTTTATACTCTCCATTGGCAACACGAGCATGGGCGTCCTTCAGAACCGTAATTCCGTAGTCGATTCTTTCCTTCTGTTCGACCATATAGTGGGCCTGCTCCCCTAGACGTTTGCGCGCCTCTGCCAGATCTTCAGCACGGTTTGCGCGCGAGAGCGCCCGATCCACACTCCAGGCACTCAGCCAGGCTATGATTGCACTGACGATTTGTATAATTAAAGCATCACTTATCTCACTGTATGCAAACCCTCCCTGGTTTACCTGAATTTCTTGTTGTAGAAGTGGATCATGGGGGAGTAGAGCAAAAAGGGTAATGATAATGATAATGTGCAAGCCAGCCAGAAATGGCAAAAAACGGCGCAAAAGCACAACGCCGCCAATTAATGTGGGTATGATAAAAAGATCGAAGTCTGGTATGTTGCTGTTTCTGATGCCATGAGGTGTGGTTGCCAGCAGAATCGTAAGTGTCGCATCGATAGCAAAGATGAAAAAGAGGCCGCTTAACGTGATGTTTGCCTTCCGATTGAATGCAGCCGCTATCACGCTGAGCACAATCAGGGAGATGATCGGTATCCAGTACGATGGCACTGGTATCGCGGTAGGTGCGGCCAGAAGAACCGGTATAAAGACAAGTGCAAGGAGCGCACTGAGTAAGCGCGAACGTCGTTTTCGTTCCTGATCTTCAATACCTGGGCCGAAGATGCGAGGATCAGGGCTGGTGCGACGGAGCCAGAATTGCAAGATGCGTCGCCAAATATTCGTCTGTTCTTGTTGCACTGCCTCTGCCTCTTTTCTAATGATGAATCTATGTATGATCTGTTGGTTGTTAATACAATGTGGTAAAAATATGGTAAAAATGAATTAGCAGTTTGATTGTTGGTGCAAGCGTTACTGGCTCTAAAAATGAAGCTATCAGCTCTGCTTTTACGCATAAAAGTTGATGCACTTCGCAATATTGTAAATTATACCTTTCTTCCTGGCAAGGGAAGCACTATAATATAGCACATAATCTCTATTGCTGAATAAGACAACCCCTTTTTATTAATTTGAGCACACTTAGCACACTTATTGGCATGCTTCTTGCGTACTATTAATAGTGTGTATCATTGTAGTTATTATAGATGTGTATGTAGAGAGTTTTTCAAAGGAGAAGTCTCATATGACGTCAACAATCCCGCGCCTTCGCTGGCGTAGCGCTATCCCTGGAAGATCAGTTCCTCTGGCGCTCCTCTTTTCTCTTCTTATTTCTCTTTCTTTCAGTACGGCTACGTTAGCTGCTTCCCACCAGACCGTGGCCACCGATGGCCCCGGTGCACTCTCTTATTTCGATCTGGCTCGTAAAGATTGTGTAGGTACCGCACGCAATACCAACTCGAAGGTCTGGTTTACCCTTGCCGATGGCGTATTGAGTGATGTCTACTATCCCACCATCGACAACACGAATGTGAAAACCCTTCAGTATATGGTGACTGATGGTAGCACCTTTACCGATCTACAGACGCGCGATACTACCTACACCGTTCAATCCCTTGATAAGCATGCTTTGGATTGCCGTGTCACAACGACGGCGAAGAGTGGCAAGTATAGTATCGTGACTGATTATCTCACCGACCCCAGTCGCAATTCGGTTGCTATGCATGTAAGCTTCAAGCCTCTGATTGGGAAGGTGTCTGACTACAAGTTGTATGTGCGTTTCGATCCTACGCTCAATGGCAATGGTGGTGGTGGCAGCGGCAATGGTGGAGCGGATGCGGCTCTTACAGATACCTCCAGTGGACATCCGCTCCCGGTTGCTTATGACACAAATACGAAGACGAATGCCATTAACCGCACCTATGCCGTTCCAGTCTATAGCGCACTGGCTGCTTCATCGCCCTTTTTACAGGTCAGCAGCGGTTTTGTGGGACAGCCTAGCGATGGTCAGGTGCAACTGGATAGCACACATGCACTGGCGAATCTCTACGACGAAGCGGACAATGGCAATGTTGTGCAAACAGCACAGATAGACCTCGCTCATAGCAAAAATTTCACCCTGGCCCTTGGCTTCGCTACGAAGCAGAGTGATGCCGTTGCTACTGTACGCGAAACTGCTAATGCATCATTTGATGATATGCAGCAGCGGTATGAAGGGCAATGGCATGACTATGATAGAAATCTCATTGCACCTCCATCTCATTTTAATGGCGTAACTCAGAAACAGTGGCAGTCCCTGGTCGACGAATATTATCTGAGCGCCAATGTGATTCGGGCCTCGCAGGATAAAACGTTCGCGGGCGCTGAGGTTGCTAGCCTGGCTTCTCCATGGGGGCAGGCGGTTTCCGCGGGTGATCCAAACAATACCTATTTTGGGTCATATCGTGAGGTCTTCGCACGTGACCTCTATGAGGCCTGGACCGGCTTCTACCTTGATGGGGATATTCAATCGGCGCGTAATCTGACAAATTTCCTGTTTCAGAAACAGCAGCAGGCAGATGGCTCTATGCCACGTAATAGCCTGCTGAATGGGCAGATTGCACCTGACTCGTTCAATACGCAGTTGGATGAGGCGAGCTACCCTATTATCATGGCGTATCAATTGCACATGAATGATCGTACTTTGTATGAGAAGCATATCAAGCCTGCGGCGAACTTTGTCATAAGCCATGGTCCATCCTATGGTGTTGAGCGCTGGGAGGAGCAAACAGGCTATGCACCATCGACGATTGCTGCCGAGATTGCTGGCCTGGTTGCGGCGGCACAGCTTGCACATGTCAATAACGATAAACAGAGCGAGCAGATCTGGCTTGGTGTTGCGGACGATTGGCAGCGCTCTATCGAAAAGTGGGATGTGACCACGAATGGTTCACTGGCAAGCCATCCCTACTATATTCGCCTCTCCAAAACGGGCGACCCCAATGCAGCAATTACCTATAATGTTGGTAATGGTGGCCCGACCCTTGACCAACGCCAGGTGATTGATGCTGGTTTCCTGGAACTGGTGCGCCTTGGTCTCAAGCCCGCTAACGACCCAGCAACCACTGAGTCATTGCCTGTTGTCGATCAAATCATCGAGGCAGATACAGCCAGCGGTCCAGGTTGGCATCGCTACAATGGTGATGGCTATGGCGATGATGCAACAACCGGCCATCCCTGGGCACCGACCAATCAAGGAACCGGTCACGATTGGCCTCTACTGACTGAAGAGCGTGGTCAGTACGATCTGGCAGCAGGCGATACCACCACTGCCGTAAATCTGCTTGCCACCATGCAGCGTTTTGGAGCTGGCGTGGGCCTTATCCCCGAACAGAACTGGGAATTACCCAATCTGGCCGCCTCACCTTATGGTACAGATCCCACGACGGCCTCGATCGGTTTCCAGAACGGCCAGGCCACTGGCTCTGTAGCACCATTAACCTGGTCGGCTGCCGTCTATACCCGCCTGCTGCGCGATATTACGGCGAACAAGCAGTTGGAGCAGCCAGCCGCCACCTATAATCGTTATGTTGCGCATCAGCAGGGACAGACCGCTCTCACTGTTACGACCCCAACCGATCAATCAGCCGTAACAACTGGATCGGTGACGGTTACAGGAACATCGTTGCCTAATAATACCGTGTTTGTTTCCGCAACAAATACCGATCAGAATAGCCAGACGACAACCCTCAGTACCAGCGTGAAGCCAGACGGAACATTTAGCGTCGTGTTGCCCGTGCTGGGTGGCACAACCGTATTAAATATCGTTGCTATCAGCCCATCCGGTGCCACGGCGCATACGGTGCTTCATATAGTCTACGACTACACACCTGGTACAACAGTGCTTAATGTGAATGATCCTTCTAACGATGACAATGGCCCCGGTAATTATGCCTATCCAACGGCGTCTGATTTCCACGCAGGCGCTTACGACATTCAGAATTTCCGTGTTATTGTCAGTCCTGATGGTGCAACCACGACCTTCAAGTTGCAGACGCGCGATCTGACCCCCACGTTTGGTAGTCCGCTTGGAGCACAGTTGGTTGATGTGTATGTACATAATCCAACTGCTCCAGTTGCCAATACGACGACGGGTGCTGCATATGCATCGCGCAACTATACACTTGCACAGGGTGCAGCCTGGAGCCGTTTGCTTGAGGTGCAGGGATTTGGGCAGAAATACACTGACTCGGCTGGTACCTCGGTTGGTACAATTGCGATTGGTGCGAACGCCATCTCGCGCTACATTACATTTAGTGTGCCAACGACCAGCTTAGGTGGTACTCCACAATCTGGTTGGGGTTTCACTGTTGTACTGACTGGTCAGGATGGTTTCAGTTCAGATAATGCTCGTGCCTTTACCGCGACGCCTGGTGGCTACTCGTTCGGTGTCTGTGCTACTGCGAACAGTGATCCGCACTGTACTGTCGATCCAACAACGGTGCCTAAAGCGATGGATGTCTTAACGCCTGCGGGTGTTGCTCAATCCGATGAGCTGGATTATACAAAACATACTCCAGTTGTGTTGCAGGACGTTGTTATTCCATAGCGACATTTCTAGCGATACATCAGGGGCTATCATTGATCATACGATGATAGCCCCTGATTTTTAGGGATCTTTCCTACATGTTTTGCCTTCTCCGTGGAATTGTGTTATGGTTTCAGCGTGTATCCTGGTGTATCACATAGGACATATAAGAAAAAGATTTCTTCCAGAGAAATAGAAATAAAGGAAAAAGCAATGGCAGAATTAAAACAACAGAAATGTGAAGCCTGTGGACCCGGCTCGCCGCAAGTAACTGAAGAGGAATTGCAGGAATTTCAGCCCCAGCTTCCTGAATGGATTATTATGGAGAGTAATACTGGCGTCAAGCGCCTGGAGCGTGTCTTCAAATTTAAAGATTTTCTTACGGCACTGGATTTTACGAACAAAGTTGGAGCCATCGCCGAGCAAGAAGGCCATCATCCTGCTCTGCTAACGGAGTGGGGACGCGTTGGTGTTGCCTGGTGGACACACAGTATTGATGGCCTGCACCGCAACGATTTTATCATGGCTGCGAAAACCGACGAGGTCTATAGTCAATTTGTGTAGGCGGCTATAGTAGTAGTTGCGTATCGAGTCCTTGCTCCTGTTTGATGTGCCTCAACAATTCTTCCATTACACACACATTTGGAAAGAGTGAGATCGGGAGAGACAGCCAGTCTCCAGAAGCATCCTTCTCCTTGATGGTCAGTTTCTCCTGATCTGCTTTGATCTCACCTACCTGATCCCAGGGCAGTTTCTCAAGGCTGTTGTAGATGTATTGGTGTGTCAAGAATGCCCGTGACCAATAGCAGAAACCTGAATACAATGAGATAGGCATAGTACTCAGCAGTATAATGTTAGAAGTCATAATTGTCTAGATACTTTCGAGACGAAGAATGTTCAAATTGCCCAATTTCACAGAATCCTTCTATGTATTATATCGCACTCTGATTATACATACCCATGATCCAATAATGCCTCGCCCGTACGTGCGAAGCCTTCGGGAGATGGAATGGCGACATCGAGTGAGTCGGCGATCCGCGAGATGACGTTAAAACCTGCACAGATAATAAGTGCGTCTTCGATAGCTTGCTCGCTAATACCTGACGCCAGCAGAGGTTGTACGTCAGACGAAGAGACTTCAGCGGGTGTGAGCGTTACTTTCTCCAGGAAACCTAACATCAGGCGTAGTTTTTCATCGATGGGAGCTGTATGCCAATCGCGAAGGACGGCCTGTACCATCTCATTGTTCAGGGCCTGTGACGCAACTGCGCCATGAGCACCTGTTCAATAGGCACATTGCAGCCTGGAGGCGGTGAATGAAGCGAATAATTCACGCTCACCGATGCTCCAATCCGATGGCCCACGCAGGACGCGTTGAAGACAGGCTGAGAAGGGGTCTCCAAACAGCTCAGGACGATAGGAGAGCGTGCGCCTGATATCCGAAACAGATTGATCTTTTTTGATCTCTTCAATCTTTTTTAGACGCATTTTTTGCCTCCTCTAATGCTGCAAGGCCCTGCTTGAGGCACATCATTCCGGCACCTGCAGCCACGCTTAACGTTATTTCAAAAATCGCATCTTCACCATACCCATGTGCACACAATTGTGCGGTATCCTGATCCGTGACCTTATAAGCATTGGTCGCTACCTTTGTCACGTACGTTTGCAGCTCAGGTGGAAGAGTCGTCTCCTGTTGTATGGGAAGACCATAGAGTTGTGCAGGTTGTTGTGCGAGTGCTGTGCGTAAAGTGGTGGATGTCTCTCCTGGGGTAGAGAGAATAGAGTCCACCACGTTTTGAAAAAGTTCTATGCGTTCGTCTGTCATTGTACGTTTCCTGTTGTGTTATAAGACAATATTGCCGAAGATTCCCTGTATACCAGTATACAACTGGTTACAAGAGCAAGGTAACAGGCAACTTTAAAGCGCCTTAGTGTCTATGTAGTGGTATGGCGTTACTCGATATTATTCTCGTTTAGATTAACTAAGCTCAGCTATCCCCTGAGTTGCAGAGGATAGCATCGTGGGGTACTGTTTCTGTAATATCAAAACAAGGAGCAGTATCCCAATGAACCTTAACACATTGATCTCGTTTCGTCACGAGGTCT
>JACDAE010000196.1 GCA_013695595.1 Ktedonobacteraceae bacterium
GGCGTAGAGAACGTCCGGTTCCGTGGCGCGTCCAGGTTCAATCAGCCAGATTGCATTAAGTTTCTCGCCACTCTCCGCTGAAAATTGCAGGCCGCGTTCTGGTTCCAGCCATGTTTCGCCAAAGTCATCGCTGTAGCGTATGAACGATCCAAAGAAGTCGCCATTATCGGCGGCGAAGAGGCGATAATTATTGCGTGGATCAATGATTGCGTTAAAGATACGATGTCCTCTCAGCAGAGGGCCTCTGATATGCCAGGATTGTCTATCCGCAGAGGACAAAAGGAACAGACCTTTTTTTGTGCTCACAGTAATAAGTATATGTCCCTGAGCATATTCGAGGTGTGGCATAAAATTTCTCCTTGCGTAAATCTTCTGATTAACCACCAGCAACAGATGGTATGATAGCCAGGGTTGCGCCTGGGGGAACCGGGGTATCAAGACCCTGCAGATAACGAATGTTTTCGCGTTCGAGGAAGATATTCACATAGGGACGTAGTTGTCCTGTTTCGTAGCAAAGATTGAAAGACAGGCCAGGGAAGCGTTGCTCAAGTGTAGCGATAATTTCGCGTACGGTGCGTCCTGTAGTGGTTACTCTGGTATTTCCTCCAACGCGTGGGCGCAGGGCAGGAGGAAAGGAAACGGTAATTGTTGGGGCAGGTATATCCATGAACTTTTCTCCTCCTATCTTTCTGTGTTATAAGGGAAAGTATATTCGTTGGAGCAAGGAAAAACTTCTCTGATCTTGCTATCTTTTCGACAAAAATATACGAAGGAGGGTAGATTTAAAAGAGTGCATCTATTTACACACTTTTTTGCGCCATTTCCAGATACACTATTTCAGCAGGTTTGAGATTGAGCGCCTGAACTTCAGCGATGGGATAGAAGAATGTTTCGATTTCGATATCATCAGTGCGTACGACTTCGGGCCTGTGAGTGTGCGCTCTGGCCGCATAAATAAGCTGGCAGAAATCTGGTGAGATATAAGAATAGCCTGGTGGGACGGGTGTGAGATGGTGGAGGTGTTTGAAGCCCAAAAGATGGATGTGCTCGATTGTCCAGCCAGTCTCTTCCAGCATCTCTCTTTGCAATGTTTGCATGAGTGTTTCGCCCACTTCGCGCCGCCCACCGGGTTCGATATGCAGGCCAGAAAGCGTGCGCACAACGAGGACATTTTCATCTTTCAGCACAATGGCACGCACAGATGTAACATACTGCAACGGTGGCAGAGCATCGCTCAGATAGTTCGTAATGCGTAAATTTATTGCGCCATCTGCCCATCTAGCAGTTTCTTCAGCAATGGGGGTATGCTGTTGGATGAAGGCTTCAAGGTCTTTCTCCATACTTTTATGCCCTTTAGAATACATTCTTTTATCTGTAATACTCTGTCAATCGCCAATCGATCCTTTGGTTTGTGGGTAGGGGCGCACGCAAGGTGACGCCCCTATCCACAAACCAAAGGCCAAATCAGTGTCAAATGACGTTTGACAGAGTAGTAAGGTCGCAAATCTGGTAGGCACTCGATTTCACATGGGTGATGACATTTGACAAAAACTATATTACTCAATCATCTGCAGCAACCCACGTGCAATCTCTTGTGGGTCGGTCTGTGAGCCGAAACTGTAGACCTGAACATGACCAGGATTTTGCGCCGCAGCCTCTTGATAGGCGGCAAGTGTTCGTTCGTGCTCCTCACCATAACCGATAATGGTCAGGGCGACATAAATAGTGCCAGCCGACTGCCTGATCGCCTTCGCAAATGCCTGGAAATCGCGTGCCTCACCATCAGTAATAATGAGTGCAAGCAGCTTTGGACGTTGTGCCATTGGCCGCGCGCTGAACTCTTCAGTGTAGACCTGGAGCATCTTATTCCAGCCGGGCATAATCAGGGTTCCACCATCCCAGACGATAGAATTCCACTTCTCGCGTAAATTTCGGGGGTTGAGATCTTCGAGATCCTGTGCCAGTCCATTCGCGAATGTGATGGTGCGCAGACCACCACCACCCTCTTCGTGTTCAGCCTCGCTATCCTCACGGGCCAGTGCCTCCACAAGAATACTAATTGCTTCCTGAATGGTGACGCGCCTGGGAGTTTTGCTGGTTGCCGAGGTTCCATAATTCATTGAACCCGTTGTATCGAGTAAGAGCATTGGTTCTTTGCCAGGGCCACTGGGATTGTAATTCGACATTATACTACATCCTTTTCTATGCTTTGTGTCATCTAGCTTCTTCGAACATATGAAAAGCATTTAACCATGCTTTTTGACTCTCTTACGAAAGTGCATCTATCACCATCATAAATGTAATGTCAATCTCTATAGAATCTTACTTTGAGGCCGAAGAAGCGTAAGGAAATACGGTATGGCTATTTCCTTAGACGTAGAAGCTCTGAAAAAACCAAATGCACCATAAAAATTGAGGAACCTCGAGTTGTATTTATCGGGTATCTATGCCAGATTTTTCAAGTGGGTTGCCAGGAAATCCGCGTTTTTGTTTGTTTTGGATAGCTGCTGGAGAAAAGCTTCCATCGCCTCAAGGCCACGTTGATCGGATAGATTCGAGAACATACGACGCATGAGAACCACGGCCCGATATGTTTTATCATCATAGAGCAATTCTTCGCGGCGTGTGCCTGAAAGCGCGATATCGATGGCTGGAAAACTGCGACGCTCGGCCAATTTGCGGTTGAGGATCAGTTCCAGGTTGCCTGTTCCCTTAAACTCTTCGTAGATCACATCATCCATACGGCTGCCAGTATCCACAAGGATGGTTGCCATGATCGTTAAGCTACCACCTTCTTCGAGTTTGCGAGCTGCCCCAAAGAAGTGCTTGGGTTTCTCCAGAGCTGCTGGATCAAGACCGCCTGAGAGGCTACGTCCGCTGGATTCTACATCCAGATTATATGCCCGGCTTAAACGCGTCAGGCTATCCACCAGCATCACGACATCGCGTCCGCTTTCCACAAGGCGTTTGGCTCGTTCCAGAGCCATTTCGGCGAGACGTGTGTGGGTTTGTGTTGGCTCGTCGAAGGTCGAACTGACGATCTCGGCAGGCACGGAGCGCTGTAGATCGGTGACCTCTTCCGGTCGCTCTCCGATAAGGACCATGAGCAGGTGGACATCCGAGTGGTTCTGGAGAATGGAATTGGCGATGGATTTCAGCAGAATGGTTTTGCCAGCTTTTGGAGGTGAAACGATCAGTCCGCGCTGACCACGTCCTATGGGAGCAACCAGATTAATGAGGCGGCCCGAGAGATTCGTTGGCACTGTCTCCAGATTGAACTGTTCATGTGGGAATACTGGTGTCAAAAGTTCAAAGTGGGGACGACGTTGTGCCGCTTCTGGGTCTAGCCCATTGACCGTTTCGACTCGTAGCAGCCCTGCAAAACGTTCATGTTCTTTGGATGGGCGCATCTGACCCGCTACCTCGTCGCCCTGACGCAGGCCGAAACGACGGATCTGGGACGCCGAGATATACACATCAAGAGGACCTGGAAGGAAGCGTTCCCTTCTGAGAAAGCCAAAGCCTTCATCAATGATATCGAGTACGCCGGACCCGGAGAAGGTACCCTCCTGATCGGGGGTATCGGGTAGATGTTGCATGTTTTCCTGCGGGATATTTTTCATTTCAATTTGTGTACTTATCATAGATTCAATGGTGCCCCAGGGCTGAATAGATTTCTTGAAGAAGATCGTGCCCTGTCCTTTCTGGAATGGATACATTAGATATACTTTACGTGTTTTTTGATTTTTATCTTATGTGTATCCTATTTTGCAAAACATGGAGTGTAGAAGGTCGAGGTAATAGTATTGCTACACTCGACCTGCTTCATAAAAGTGTTGAGCTAGGCAACCGGGAGTGCGGCATGCTCTTTTTTACGTTCTTGTACATCCAAAAGCTTTTTGATTTCTTCAGCACTCAGTGCCGGTATTTCATCGAAGATTGCGGTCTGAAGAAGAGCTTTTGCCATATTGGTGTCTTGAAGATCAGCACCGCGAAAATCGGCGAGATTAAGTTCAGCGCCCCCCAGATTGGCACCACGCAGGTTGGCACCACGCAGGTCGGCACCACGCAGGTTGGCACGCCAGAGATTGGCACCACTCAGGTTCGCATTTCTTAAATCGGCATGACGCAGATCAGCTTCTTGCAGGTCGGCCTCAGTAAGATCCGTTTCCCGCAGGTTGGCCTCGGTAAGATCGGCCCTATGCAGATCTGATCCGTGTAGATCGACGCCACGGAGTTGAGCGACGTGAAGGTCAGGCTCATATCCCTGTACATCAGCATACGTCAGCCGCCATTTATTCCAGGCTGCTTTTCCTGAAGAAAGGATCGTCAAAGGAATCTGATAAGGCATAATAGTATGTACTTTCTGCTTCCATAATCTCTCCTCTTGCAATCAAAAGTGATTGAGAGGTGTATCCTATACGAGTGTGCTAATTTTCCATGCCTGTTCTACTTCTTCTCTGAGCGCCGTTTTATTGCTCATTCGTATCTCAGAGAGGTGAACTTCGCGTCCGAGTAACGCTGTAAGATCGGTAACATATTGGCGGTAGGGAAGAATGAGCGAATGAGTCTCATCCAATGTCTGGTACTGACACTCCCCGGCATAAATGCGCGGGGGTTCTTCCTTCACCCAGGAGGCTTGCCACATGCTGTTTTGCAACACGCAGTAGAGGTCTCCTGTCCAGAAGCGTTTCACGGGTGACATTCCCCGCCTG
>JACDAE010000453.1 GCA_013695595.1 Ktedonobacteraceae bacterium
GGCTATTGCGCGTGTCAACCGCGTCTTCAAGGACAAAGAGGGCGGCCTGATTGTCGATTACCTTGGCCTCGCCGACGATCTGAAAAAGGCCTTGCGCGACTACTCCAACACTGACCAGGCCGAAGCAGGCATTGATCAGGGGAAGGCCGTTGAAAAGATGCAGGAGAGGTATGAGATTGTGCGTGCCCTCTTCTACGGCTTCGATTACAGCCAATTCTTCTCTGACCGTGCCACTGTGCGCCTCAGCGTCATTCCTGCCGCGATGGAGCATATACTCAAGCAGCAGGATGGGCAGAAGCGTTATATCCAGGCCGTTACCAACCTCTCGAAGGCCTATGCTCTGGCGGTCCCGCATGCCGAGGCGCTCAAGCTGCGTGAAGAGATCGCCTTCTTCCAGGTTGTGCGCACAAGCTTTCTCAAGAGCACGCGCACGGGTGGCAGAGCGCCAGTAGATATCGACACCGCCATTCGCCAGATCGTCTCGCAGGCCGTGAGTGCCAATGGGGCCATCGATCTCTACGCGACGCTCGGCGTCAAGAACCCCTATATCGACCTTTTCTCCGACGAGTTTCTGGATAAGATGCGCAACCTGCCCCAGCAGCATCTCGCCTTCGAGGTGCTCAACAAGCTTATCGACGACCAGATTAAAACGCGCTTCAGCAAAAACATCGTCAAGGCGCAGACCTTCGAGGCCAAGTTGGAGAAGGCCGTCAAGCTCTACCAGGATCGAGCCATCGAAGCCGCCCTGACCATGTTACGCGCTAATGCCGAAGAGATCCGCAACACCCTGATGGAAGATGAGCGCCTGGGCCTGAACGAGGATGCGCTCGCATTCTACGATGCCCTCAAGTCTGGTAATAGCAACATAGAGGAGATGGAAGACATAAAATTGCGCCAGATTGCCGAGCAGTTGGTCACCGTTGTCAAGAGCAACGTCTCGCCAGATTGGACCATTCGCCAGAGCACGCGTTCCAATATCAGCCGTACCATTCGTCGTTTCTTGCGTCAGAATGGGTATCCATTAGAGTCACCGCGCACCGATGTCGTAGAGTTGCTGGTGAAGCAGGCCGAAGCCTTAAGCCAGGATTGGAATATCGCGTAGGGCACCCAATTCGATTGCGTCCGCGATTGATCGACCTGTTGCCTCAAGAATGCAAATCCCATCACCATGCACCCTACCCCACAATAATTGTTTGTGATGCCTGTGCATTATTTCCCGCATTATCCGTAGCGGTCGCCGTGAGCACCAGGCGTCTGGCCAATAGAGGAACCTTGACCTGGAATGAGGCAATCCCCTGACTATTTGTGGTGGTCTGCCCAAAGAGCCGCACCTTGCCCTGTAACACAACCGTCACCCCTCCCTGACTGGCCTGAGTCACGATCGTAATGGTAGAGCCAGCCGTCGCCGTAGCAGGTGGATTGACAAATGCAATGGTGAGAGGGATAGAAGCGGTCGGTGTCGGCGTTATGCCCGGCGTCGGTACCGATGTT
This sequence comes from Ktedonobacteraceae bacterium, assembly GCA_013695595.1. Lineage (GTDB taxonomy): Bacteria > Chloroflexota > Ktedonobacteria > Ktedonobacterales > Ktedonobacteraceae > JACDAE01. The sequence goes on from JACDAE010000453.1 coordinate 1,492, forward strand.
GGTTGAAGCACCGGTGTTGGTTGTGCTCCTATTGTGGGCATAGGCGTTGGATGTGCACCTGCGATCGGTGTTGTGCCTGGTAGGGTGCTTGTCTGTGCTGCCGTAGGACTTTTCCTGTTGGAAGGATGGCTGGTCGGTGTAGGGCCGGGTGTATGGGAAGACGTAGTGTGGCCCACTGTAGGCGCAGAAGGAGGAAGAAGAGTGTTTTGCCGTAAAGATTCCTTCGAGGTATTGGGCGCAAATTGTGCCCAGAGGAACATAGTTGCCAGTACGATCAGGACAATCACTGCGACCCCAATCATTGCCGCGCGTACAGTATGTCGTCGTCCGGTTGTTGAAGGGGGCACCTGTGTGAGTGGTAGGGGAGCGACCGTTTTTTCCTCCGTGCTGGCTGCATACAGGAAAGCCGGTGTGGCAAGGTCAGGAAAGCGTTGGGGATCAGGCGTAGGAGGGGGCAATGCCGCCGAGGAGTGAGAGGTGTTGTCTTCCGAGGAGGATGTGATTGCCAGGTCTGGCCCTTCCACCGAAAAGATCGATGATCCCAGGGATGGTTGCAGGATGTGCCCATTATTGGTAAGAGTAGATTGATAGAGCATCAATGGAAGGTGTGGCAAGATGTTGGAGGAAGAGGGCATGTTCATGATCAGCTCTTTAGAAGATAGCTTCGCGGCTTGCTCATCTGCTGAAGAGCCGGATGTTCTTTCTTTGCCCGTATCGAGCAATGTTTCAAACGCCGAAGCCTGTTCCAGGGCCAGTGCGAACTCTTGAATGGTCGCAAAACGGGCCTGTGGATCTTTCTCAAGGGCCTTCATGACAACCTGCTCAATGGCGGGCGAGATGTCGGGTATTCTGGTATGCAAAGGTGGTGGAGCTTTATATAAATGTTGCAGGATCATTTCGCGCTCGGAGCCACCAAAGGGGACAGCGCCGCATAACCATTCGTAGACGACGATGCCCAGAGCATATTGATCACTGGCCCGACCGGGCTGCCCCTGGAGTTGTTCGGGAGCCATATAGGCGGTGGTACCGGCGCTACTGGGAGTTGTTGCATTGAGGTTCTGATCGATAATAGCCAGCCCGAAATCGCTGAGCTGAACGCGTAGATTCTTGTCCAGCAACATATTCTCCGGCTTCACATCGCGATGAATGACGCCGTGATCGTGCGCATACTGCAAGGCATCTGCAACTTGCTTCACATAAGAAATAATTTGTGACCAGCTTAAGATACTTTTGCGTGGATAGCGTTGCCGCAGGGTACCATTATTGGCATAATTCATGACCAGGAAAGGCGTAATACCTTCGACCCCAAATTCCAGAACGCGTACGATGTGGGGATGTTCCAGTGAGGCAATAATACGGGCTTCACGTAAAAACTTCTCAAGGGTATCATCGATGAGTTGCATATGCAAAACTTTGATGGCGGCAGGTGTTTTGAGATAAATATGTTCCCCCTGATAAACGTGAGCGAAGCCGCCACGAGCTATCAGGCGCTCGATATGATAATTTCCCAGTTTCAGACCTATATAATCAGACATCCTACAGGCTCCTGCTCATCGTGGAGACAGGCACGTACCGACGTGCCCTTACATGTTATAAATGTATAGACATAATTGGAACGTTTAGCGAACACAGGAATAACGCCGCGCCTGCTACACACCTAACATATTGATGGTGTTGGTGTTATCATCTGTAAAGTAGACGACCAGATTGCCCCCATTGTCCTTGCCTGCGGTGACGCCGAAGAGCGCCGAGCCATTCCCACTTTGCAGATCGACGGGAACATTGTCAACCAGGCGACTGCCGACGACAGTGTTGGTTCCTATATTCAGTTCCACCAGATTATTGTCATTAAGATTAACGATAAGCAGGTCATTATTTAACGGATTGAGCGCAATGCCGCCGGGATTGTTGAGCGGTTTACCCTGGAAGGCCGTCATTCCTTGATTGGTGAACTGTGCCGTTGTAGTACTATTGGCGAAGGCGGCGACGCGATTTTTGGCGGGATCGAGGGCCAACAAGACATCTGTGTATTGTTTATTGTTAATCATCAATGTAGGTGCCCAGAGCAGGGAAATCTTTGCCTCATTCCCATTTTTTGCGAGTTGGGCGATCTGAGTCACTTTGAAGGTGGCGTTCCCATTGACGGGTATGATGTCGATACGATCAATGGCCGCGTTGGCCGCATTTGCTACAAAGAAGGAACCGGTCGATTTTGCCGCTGGATTCTTTTGGCCGCCATTAAAGGCGATGCCCCAGGGTTTTTGAAAGAGCTTACTGTTGACTGTGGTCAGAAATGAGCCGGTTGGATTAAAGATCTCCACATTATTTTTGCTGAAGTTGGTGACCCAGTCGGTCCCTGTTTCGGTATTAAAAGCCTCTTTTGCCAGTCCACTGAAGGCCGCGTGTGTGGTATTGAATTGGTGTCCAGGGCCGACACGGGCGGGAAATAAGACCAGGGTGTTGCCAGTATCCGTGCCACCGATGTTCGTTGCGACCAGGTCTCCGCTCTGTGCCGAGCCGGCCTGTACAGTGGCAAGTTTATTTGTGATGGGAGGAACCATTTGCACATCATAGGGGTTAGCGTCCACGGAGGCGGTATGCCCCTTTTTGTCCAGAATGAATTGAGTGCTTCCAACAATACTCATGTGGGTCAATCCATTAATAGTAGAAATAAGGTTTTGCGCCTGCTTTTGTGGTTGCGCACTGAAGGAAGTAGCACGCGACGCGTTTGTATGGGCGGCCCCTAACGTCGTAGCGTGGGTGGCATCGGGCAGAATAAAGAGGGGGATTGCCGCAATTGCAAGCACCAGCGAAAGGATGCTGGCAGCGATAATAGCTGTTCTAAAATGGCGTTTTGGCATGAATGTATTTACTCCTGGTTCTAATCCTTTAGTATCATCGGTACTTTAAGGTGTCCGTACTTTTATACACGGGGAGGGAGACCAAAACTTACAGGGGGCGATAAAAGTTCTATCTAGCGGCTATTTTGATTGGTTGCATAGATCGTTGCCCGCATCAGGCGTACGTATTCGACGAGGGAGAGTGGTGTGCGTTGAGGACGTATACCGGGCTCCTTTTGTATGGCATCAGCCTGCTTTATGACCACTTAGCTGTCCCATAAATGGCAGAGGAGACATAAACTGACGCCTGCTGGGGAGCGTCAGGGCAATTTCAGGAACATGTGTTGTCTGGTATGCCTGTTCCAGAGCATGCAAGAAATCATGTGCAGTGGAAAAACGCTGTTCTGGCTCTTTTGTCAGGACCTGACGCAGTACTTGCTCCAGGGCAAGAGGAACCTCGACATTTTTCTCCCGCAAGAAGGGAGGAGGAGCGTAGAGGTGTTGGTGCACGATCTCATCGTATGATCCGGTGAAGGGCCAATCTCCACATAACCATTCATAGATGAGGATGCCTAATGCATAGAGGTCACTATTTTTGTGTGGTCGGCCCTGCAATTGTTCGGGGGCGGCATAAGGGACTGTTCCCTCGAAGTCGCGAAAGGCGGGTGAGTCGGCGTCGAAATCTTGCGCGACGACAGCGATACCAAAGTCTGTCAGCATCACATCGTCGTGCGCTCCAAGTAGCATATTGTGTGGTTTGATGTCGCGGTGAATGAGATTGTGCAGGTGAATATATTGCAAGGCACTGACAATCTGCCTGGTATAGCGGAGTATGGCGGGTAGTGGCAGACGTGTGCCCTTTGGATACCGCTGACGCAGGGTACCGTTGGGAGCATAGTTCATCACTAGAAAAGGACTTTCTTCCACCGTCCCAAAGTCAGAGACTGCCACGATATGGGGATGTTGCAATTGAGTAAGGAGCGATGCCTGGGCCAGGAACTTTTCGATCTCGCCATTATCTGCCCGTTGCCCATCAAGTATTTTGACGACCGCTTCGGTGTGAAAGAGCGTATGTTCAGCGAGATAGACTTCCACGGTCGTGCTGCGATTGAGCAGGTGTTGCAAGCGGTAACTGCCTATGCATTGATCCAGGCGCTGGTTCTCACTCATCTAAATCCCCTTGCACGTGTGTAACGGGGGGGAAAAGATTGGTTATTCCCTTGATTATCGCTCACCCCGGTTCCCGCTATATATTGTATAGTATGATTGTAGTGGTGAGAGATGGTTGTGTCAACTTGTTACAAGCTGATCGGTACTACTTTACCATACGAAGACATAAATAGACTGATTTTGAGATTGTGGTACAGGCAGCGTTTGTTTCTAGTAGACCTCTGAAAAACGAAAGAGAGCGAACTGAGTATGTTGGAGTGGTTAACCGCCCTTGGGGGAATTATTCTTGTGGACCTGGTTTTAAGTGGAGACAATGCGCTTGTCATTGGCTCCGTAGCCGCCGGATTGCCGCGCAAACAACGTGGGATGGCGATCCTGGCAGGCGGAACTGGCGCGATTATATTGCGCATCGGGTTTGCTCTTCTCGCGACTCTGCTCCTCCAGATTCCTTTTGTGCAGGCCATCGGTGGGGCCATCCTGCTCTATATCGCTGTCCGCCTGTTGATGGAGCGCAACGAAAAGCCATCTATTTCAACCGATACTAAAAAAGCCAGCCCGGTCAAAAAGAGCTTTCTGGCGGCACTGGTCACCATCCTGGTCGCGGATGCCACGATGAGCCTGGACAATGTTTTGGCGGTGGGCGCTCTGGCGCATGGTAACATTCCCATTCTGATTGTTGGCCTCTTGCTCAGTGTGACGCTATTGTTGATCGGAAGTGCGCTTGTATCAGAAATAATCAATCGTCTCCCCTGGCTGTTGAACGCTGCCAGCCTGGTGCTAGCCTGGACGGCGGCGAACATGCTTTTGAGCGACCTGCGCCTCGGACCCGTACTGGATCATTTACCCTGGTCAGATTTTTTTGTGCCGGCGGTAACCGTTGGCATCGTCGTCGTGGCCGCAATATTCTTCTATCTGCAAGAGCGTAGGATGCTTGCCTTTAATAAGAGGTAAAAAAGGGAGGAGAGACGATGAGCTTGAATGTTTGCCCTGCTGCCATTGTTGCCGCCCCTGTTGAAGTTGTCTGGGATCTTTTAAGGCCAGCTCGTCTGTCTGAGTGGGCCGACGGGCAGGTTGATGCGCCTGTGCCAGAGGGGCCAGCCGTCGTTGGACAAATATTTCAAATTACGTCAAAAGCATTTAGGCGTAACTGGCATTCGTCCTTTCGTATTGAGAAAGTAAATCCAGAGCGGCACCAGCTCGATATGCATGTGGATTTCCCCTTTGGCATGCAGTTGCAGGAACATCTTTCCTGTATGCCTATCGATGCCAGCTCGTGTCGTGTGCAGTATGGCTGAGACTTTATCTTCCCGCCAGGTTGGCGTGGCTGGCTTCTTGAGATATTGGGCGCGAAATCCTTCGCCGCCAGTATTAAGGATTCGCTGCAGCGCCTGAAACGGGCGGCGGAAGAGAATTATGCACGCGCCTGATTCAGGCGATACATGTAGAAACGGTATTGAGCAAGCGTCTACCATTCCCATGCCGGGAGCGGCACCTCAATCACCGTCGGGCCATTGCGATAGATAGCTATGCTGAGCGCATCACGCAACGCGTCAGGGTTTTCCGCACGGATGCCCTCCGCATGAAAAGCCCGCGCTAATGCGACATAATCGGGTGGTCGCACATCGGTAGAGAAGTAGCGTCCAGAGAAGCGGCGCTGCTGTTCCGTTTTCACCGCTGTGAGCGTGGCATCATTGAAGATCACCACCACTACCGGGATCTGCTCTTGCACCGCCGTCGCCAACTCACTACTATTGAGCAGAAAGCCATCATCGCCACACAATGCCACAACGGGTCGTGTGGGTGCCGCAACTTTTGCGCCCAATGCCAGAGGGAGACCGCAACCGATGGTGCATAATTCGGATGGATGAATAAACGTGCGCGGCTCATAGACTGGCAGATACTGAGCGCTGGCGTAGCCAAGCATGGTCATATCCGCTACCACGATGCCATCACGCGGCAGGCCCTCACGTATGCTATCGAGCAATGCAACTCGTTCGCCGTACTGTGTGCGTATGTTCCTATAGGCTGTTTCACGCGTTCTCGTAATCTCGTCCGTGCGAGCGCGTTTTGTCGGGAGGTCATGAAGCGCCTCCAATAAAGCCGTCAGGGCTAGCTGTGCATCGGCCACCACCCCAACGGTCACTGGGTAGTTGCGCCCGATCTCGGCAGGATCGATGTCGATCTGGATCACGTTCGCTGGTAGCTGGAGGCGCTCATCACCCGTCCGTTCCGCCCCCAACTTGCTGCCAACCACCAGGGCTACATCAGATTGAGCAATCAACGCGCGTAGATCAGGGGAGAGTGGACCGGCAGCCGGAACCATCAGTGGATGGTCGCTCGCCAATACGTCATGGCTCTTACTGCCGAGCAGGACCGGAGCCTGTAGACGTTCGGCAAGGTCACGCAGCAGGGTGTTTGCTCGTGCCGCCGTGACGCCTGTTCCAGCTAGAATGAGGGGATGCTGTGCAGTGCGTAAGAGGTGTGCTGCGTCTGTGATGGTATCTTTGGATGGGCGCATAGGCTCCACGACGAATGCATCAGGCAGCTCGACTTCGGCGCTTGCTTCGAGAAGATCGGCGGGTACTTGCAGGTATGCGCCACGTGGGCGTCCGATCTGTATGGCACGAAAGGCATCATAGAGCGCCGAGGGGATCTCCTCAACATGCTCAATGGCGCGTGTCCAGCCAGCCAATGCCTGCATAACGCCGAACTGATCTTTGACTTCGTGTAACGCGCCGGGAGCGCGTCCCTTCGAGGTCGTTGGAGCGCTGCTGCTGATCACCAGCAGGGGGATCGAGTCGGCGTAGGCGCTGGCAACCGGAGTCGCAACGTTTGTCGCCCCTGGACCCGTGATCGTGAAAACTACGCCGGGAGAGCCTGTGATGCGAGCGTAGCCCTCTGCCATAAAGCCAGCCCCTTGCTCATGACGAGCGAGGATATGGCGGAATCCGCGCTCTTCGCGCATTACATCATAGAGCGGCAATGTGTGCACACCAGGGATACCGAAGACGGTGTTGATATGAAAGGTACGCAAGGTTTGAATAATTGCCTGAGCGCCGGTAAGATACTGCCTGTCCTTCACGGAGAAAATTTCCTTCCTGATTTTAAAAGCTATCACATAGGTTCACGAGATATTTCTTATATTCATATATCATGTATAGATATTTTTATTTAACCACATTTTGATGAAATCGTCCGTGTGTTCCCCCAAATGGACGGATAATTTATACACTGTCGGCATCTTTCTTTTTGTGTTTTTCTTTGGTAGAATAAGGCGGAGTTGGTAGGGAGATAATAACGCTATTTCCTCCAAAAATTTATAAGAAGCCGCTTCACAAGAATATATATACAGAGAAAGGAACCACAATGCCAGAACATGTCTCAAGCCCAATCCGTTCATTAGGAATACTGACGGGTGGTGGTGATGTCCCTGGATTGAACGCAGCGATCAAAGCGCTGGCCTATCGGGCCGAACCGATGGGTATCCGTGTGATTGGTCTGCGGGCGGGCTGGGAAGGTATCACCTTTCTTGATCGTTCACGTAAGTACGAAGATCTTATTTTCAACGAGTCCGATGAGAAGACCTGGAAGGGTGGCTATGTCCTGCCCCTGAACCGCTTAAACACGCGTGATGTTGAGCGTGAGGGTGGCACATTCCTGCAATCTTCGCGCACAAATCCCGCCAACACAAAGGTAAGCGAGTTGCCACCGCATATGGTGCATCTGGCCGCTGGTCGCAAGCCTGAAGAGCGCATCGATCTCACCAAAGAAGTCATTGCGAACATGGAGTATCTCAGCCTCGATGGCCTGGTGGTAATCGGTGGCGATGATACGCTCAGTTATGGAGCGCACCTGGTCAGCAAAGGCATCCCCGTCTGGGCGATCCCCAAAACGATGGATAACGATGTGCCCGGCACCGATTACTGCATCGGCTTCCAGACGGCGATCAGTCGCGCGGCAGAGTTCATCAATCGCATTCGTTCCACGGCGGCGTCGCATCGTTCTACCTTCCTGTTCCGCATGTTTGGGCGCGATGCAGGTTTTACGGCCCTGGAAACGGCCATCGTCACCTGGTCGGATCGCCTGCTGATCCCTGAGGTCCCTGCCTCGATTGATCGGCTGGCCGAATTGATCGAGTCGGATCGGCGCAATCCGCAGAGCTATTCAACGGTTGTGCTCTCCGAAGGTGCAAACCTGGGCGTTGTGCTGCCAGAGATCGGTCCCGCAGATGCCTATGGACACCGCAAGAAGACGAACGTCGCCGAGTTCCTCGCGGAACAGCTC
>JACDAE010000457.1 GCA_013695595.1 Ktedonobacteraceae bacterium
CTATCAACCCTTTTCGGCTCGCTTGCGAGCCATATCCGGAAGGAAAGCGAGAATTAAATAGCCCTGCGTCAGGTTGACGCTCTTACCCTTCTATGCTATATTCTGATAGAACCTGCACAAGGTTCTAGTTATACTTTTTCCTATTTATTACTGAACGCTTTTGTAGGAGGATAAGTCGTGCCAACCATTACATATGTACGTGAAAATGTTCGGGTTGATGTTCCCGAGGGCGATAGTGTGCGTTATCCCGCGCTAGAGAACGATGTACCTGTCTATTGTGGTATGTGGAAATTCGCCAATTGTCATGGGAATGGCCTATGTGGCACTGATCGTGTTGCCGTTTCCCCTTCGGTCAATACCAGCCCTCTTACCTTCATGGAGAAATTCTGGTTGCGTGGCGATCTGAAGAAAAATCCTGCAGTCCGCCTTGCCTGTCAGGTAAAGGTCTTTGGTGATGTCAACGTCGAGACCCAATGTAAATAGTGATAGCGGGGTCGCATCAATGCAGCCCCGCTATTCTTTGTTATAAGATCTCAGATCAATTATTTTTGACTGAAAAATACAATTTCTGAGCCAGTTGAGGGGTTTGACCCTGAGTAACCCAATACAGTTCCGCTACCCCGGTAGCCGGAATGATGTAGGTCATCGTCACAAAGCCATTGACGGTGGGATCTTGTTTAGGATCGATAGTCTTCTGACTGGGAGTACTTTTATAATATTGCCCATTCATATACCACTTGACCATAATATTGCCCTGCTTGGGAGGTTTCGCGCTAAACGTTACATAAAAAGGTGTGCCAACCGGGATAACAGTATCTTGTTCACGCGGTGTATTGCCTATCATATGTAATGTTGTGGTTGCAGCAGTAATAACGTTGCTCGCTGGACCTGGAATAGCCGATTGTTGAGGGGGATCTGGTATATTACGAGCGGAGGAAGCAGCCACATTTGCTGGTCGGACAGCTCCGACCATACGCTCAACATTTGTGAGAAGCCCATTTGATTGTGCATAATAAGCTCCACCACCACACACAAACAGAGACACAATCAAAACGCTGAGCATACCACTGATGATACGATACCTGGGAATAATAGGTCGTGGTTTCGTATACATTGGTGGTACATAGACTGTCTCAGCTTGCTCATCGGGAAGCGCGGGTACCATGTGTTGAAATGGTATCATCTGCATCGACGGCTGTTGATTTTCCTCTTGAGCGTTGCCAGTGTAAGGAACGGGCAACAGCGATTGCGGCTGTTGTGCCTGGGTTGGCATACCCCATTGTTGAGGGATAGGCTGAGGTTGAGAACCAGCATTTTGCTGCCATGATGGTGAGAATTGAGGTATCTGGTTATTATTCCATTGTTGGTTGAACGATATAGCAGAGGCGTTCCATGCCGTCGATACTGGTTCTCCTGTTCCTTGATTTCCACCCTGGAATTGTCCCAGTAGCGACGAAGGGGCTCCGCAGTTCGGGCAAGGTGCTTCATTTTCAGGTCTTGCTGATTTGCAATAGTTACAGAACATCTTCTTCGCTTACCTCTTCTTTTAGTATATGCTACACTTCACCCTATCATTCCTGGGATCAATAATCAAGTATTGCCGTGACACATAGGGCAAAATGGCTATGGGTCGCTCTTATTCATTGTATATAAACGTGTGTCAAAGAGGTTACGGGTTTCAAAGTGAAATTCTTGGAGAAAGCTATCCCTTGAAGCGGAGTACCATCAGGTGCTACCATTACTCTGGAGAACAAATACTTTTATGCTAGAAACACAGGATCAATGGTATAACAGGCAAGCCATCGAACAACTAGCACAGCATATTCCGTTTGAACGCGATACTGCCAGTAAAGCGGAACAAATTGAGATGCTGCGTGGGCTGGTGCTGCGCCATGGTCGCGATATGAATCCCGATCTCTTCGGCTTTGAGGCCCGCAATGAGTTGATTCGTCTTGGATTATGGAAGCGTATTGGTAGCGTACAATAAATTCTGGATATAGGTATCATCATAGGATCGTTTCTTTACGAAAGGGGGCAGGTATGTTAAAAGATACATTCTTGTATCTCGCCCGAAACCAGCAGGTACAGGATTTTGCAGTTCAAAATGGAGCCGCACGTAGCATTGCACGCCGCTTTGTAGCGGGAGAGGCTCTCAACGAAGCAATCGAAGCAACGCGTCTCCTCAATAGGCGCGGCATACAGGTTGCTCTTGATCATTTAGGTGAAAATGTCAACGATGAGCAAGAAGCCAGAGCTGCCACAAAAGCGTATATTGCAGCCATCGATCTGGTTAAGCAGACAGGACTGGATGCGAATATCTCTGTCAAGCTCACCGCGCTTGGCTTTGATATCTCACAAGAACTGTGCGAAGAAAATCTGCATACCATTCTGGAGCGTGCCAATAGCTATCCAATCTTTGTTTGTATTGATATGGAAGGGTCCGATTACACAGAAAAAACGATAGAGATCGCTCAGCGTGTGCACAAGGAATTCGAACATGTGGGAACAGTGGTCCAGTCCTATCTCTATCGCAGCAAGAAAGACGTTGAGCAACTGATCGCCAGTGGTATCCGCGTACGTCTTGTGAAAGGTGCCTATAAAGAACCGCATCCTATTGCCTATCAGAGCAAGAGCGATGTTGATTATAACTACATGTTACTGATGAAGATGTTGTTGGCACGGGGCAATTTTCCAGCCATTGCTTCACATGATCAGGCAATTATCGATGCCGCCCGCCGATTTGTACGTGATTATGGCATCGGGAAAGATACCTTTGAGTTTCAGATGCTTTATGGAATACGGCGTGATTTACAAGAAAAACTTGTCAAAGAGGGCTATAAAGTACGCGTCTATGTGCCCTATGGCTCACAGTGGTATCCCTACTTTATGCGCCGCCTGGCTGAACGGCCCGCTAACCTGATGTTTGTCTTGAGCAATGCGTTTCGCTGATACGAACCATTCCAGACGTTCCATAAACTCCATTATCAGGCGATCATACGGTTAGCCAACAAATCCAGATTCATGACGTTTGCTCGCTCCTATGCTAAAATAAGGGTATATTTTAGCAAGCGTGAGAGGAGCGGAGGAACATGAACAATTATGTCGTCTCTGTTGGCATTACCGATGTTCATCGGCATCACGATTCTGCTTCGGAGCTTGTAACACAGGCACTGATGAATACATCTGTCCTTTCCGATGCAATTTCTGATACCTGGACGCATGCTATCCTTTCCGACTATACGGGCTGGATACGCAGCGATGAACTGGCCGAACCAATCGCAAAAGGTTTCTGCAAGGTGGGCGCTAGCTGTGGAACTCCTCTGGATCTGGTAGCAGTTGTGCAGAAACTGGAAGCACCGCTGTATACTGACATTGAAGAGAATGAACAACTGGACACTCTTTATCTCTCCACCGTTGTACCTCTGCTGGATGTGACACATGCAAAACGCTTACAGGTTGTGCTGCCTGATGAACGCACGGCCTGGATTGCACGTGAAGATGTGAGCATACGACAGCAAAAAGAGTGTTATCCACTTCAGCCACTCAAGACCGTGACAGATTATGCGTGTGCACTGCGAGAAGTGCCTTATCTCTGGGGAGGGACCAGCCCTATTGGTATCGATTGTAGTGGGCTTGTCCAGCTCTGTTATCGCATGGCGGGATGTGTATTGCCACGCGATGCCGATCAGCAGCATGACGCGCTTTCTTTGCCGGTTAAACAGGAAGAGGTACAAGAGGGTGACCTGATCTTCTTTGGCGAAGAGAGCATTATTCACGTAGCGCTGGCTCTAAACAACAAAGAGTATATTCATGCGGAAGGCGTAACGTATGGACGTGTGATCATCAATAGTTTTGATCCTATTGATGCACATTATAATGCAAGATTGGCTTCAATTGTCTGGGCAATTAAACGGGTGGTGGCATCATGATGCAAAAAACTATCGAGCTAGCTCTTAAATCCCTGGGAGGGCGTTTTGCCTGTATTGTCATACAACTGGACAAAGCTGCGCCAAGGGAACTGGTTATGGTCAACGCGGATATGCGTTTCGCAGCAGCAAGCCTTGCCAAATTGCCTATTTTGATAGAGGTAACACGCCAGGTAGAAGCAGGCCGTCTCTCCTGGGAAACGCGCTATAGGGTGTCAGAGGAGGCCAGTATAAGCAACACAGGCGTTCTGGCAGACCTCTTGCCTGATCTACAACCCACACTACACGATCTGGCGCATCTCATGATCACCATCAGCGACAACACCGCCGCTAATATGTTACTCAACCTGGTTGGTATGCAGGCAATAAACGTCACAATGCACCAGATGGGTCTGACTTCGACATGGTTAGAGCGGCGTTTTCTCGACTTTGAAGCACGCAAAGCTGGTCGAGACAACTGGACAACAGCGGGCGATATGGCGCTGCTACTTTCGTATCTTTGTACTGGAATGCTCCCTGATCATGAACGTTTGCTCAGTATGCTCTTGTCCCAGAATGATCGCACAATGCTGCCTGCTTATTGGGGAGAAGAGGTTCCGTTTGCGCATAAGACGGGAGAACTACCGGGCATTTTGCATGATGCGGGCATACTTTATCTCCCAGATATGATCAGCACACCTTTTGTCGTCATCGTGATGACAGCGGAGATGGCCGATGGACCATTAACACGTTATGCATTGGCTCGTGTGGGCGAGACGATTTATAAAAGCATCAGACAGGCAACGACTCTCTAAGAGAGTGAGGAGGGAACATGCCGATACTCCCTTTCAAAGGAGTCTGGCCAACCATCGCGGACGACGTATTTATTGCTCCGGGAGCGATGATCATTGGCGATGTGACGCTTCATGCTGGTGCCAGTGTCTGGTATAACACCGTTATTCGTGGGGATAGTGCCCCTATTATCATCGGACAGAATACCAACATTCAGGATAACTGCACATTGCATGTTGATGCAGATGCCCCACTTACCATTGGGGCCGAATGCACGATTGGACATAACGCTGTAGTCCATGGAGCAACGCTAGGGGATCGCGTGCTGGTGGGAATCGGTGCCGTCGTTTTATCGCATGCTCATATAGGTTCACAGACATTGATTGGAGCCAGCGCCCTGGTAAGTGAGCACAAGCAAATGCCTGGTGGAGTGCTGGTGATGGGTGTACCAGCGAAAGTGATGCGTGAGTTGAGTGAGGCCGAAATTGAGGGGTTGGCGAAGAGCGCGGCAGGTTATTGTGAACGTGCACGAGAGCATAAGGATTCGTCATAGTAGGGGTGTTCACATCCCACAAATACCTGAAATATAGCAAGAACTCGATTAATGTTATTTAAAAAAATATAACTAGGTACTCAAATAGCGGGAAAATATAATCAGGTAGGGA
>JACDAE010000460.1 GCA_013695595.1 Ktedonobacteraceae bacterium
GACATGAGCATTTCCGATGATCGAAGTCAACCCGATATCGAATGCCTCATCATTCTGTCCCGGAGTGTGTGCGCTGACTAGAATCTGGGGATAATTCCCAGTTCCAATTGGCGAGGTGGGCTGTGGCAAAATTGCCTTCGAGTCAGTATCAAATGTCTGAAGATCCTGCCCCGTGAGCGTTAATTTAGCACCAGCCAGAAGACCACTCGTCGCATAGTCTGTGGGATTATCCAACTTGATGACATACTGAATATAGGGCTTAATCTGAAAGTAGTAAGCCCCATCGGCATCCGTGACGGTTGAATCAAGAAGGGTAACTCCATCTGCCGCGTAGAGATTGACTGTCACTCCTTGCAGCCCTGCTTCGTCGGCGTCCTGAATACCATTTTTGTTGCTATCTAGCCAGACGCGGTGACCGATCTCAATCGGGGCGCTATGGCATAGAACCGCTACTGATCCCAGGCCAGAGGTCTTGCCGAAGGTGCGCGGTACACTACTATTGTAAACCTGATACCCATGATCCGTGGTTCCATCCGTATCATTAAAGGCGCGCGCTCCCCCGGTGTTAATATTGTTTGTGGGATCAAAGGTACTCGCCATTACGGTCGAGAACCCTGGAACCTGTTCGACGCCTCCCAGTCCTACATTATCGTGATACGGATGGAAGCTATCCTGATAATAGTATTTTCCATTCCCAGGCCCGCGCCCGCTATCCTTACCCGCCGTTTGCACTTTACCGCAAAGTCCATTATTCTCCAATGTCCACCCACTCTCAGGGTCGCCAGGAGTGCGCTGGCAGGCTCGCAAGATATCTCCAGCCGTAATACCATTGACATTCCCACCACCAGATGGAGGCGGGGAGTTCCAGCCAGCCTGATCCCCATAACGATCGCGTAACCCCAGAATGAGATCCCCATTGTCAAAGGTAATCCCAGTCAACATTGGCTGTGGATAGACCGGGTAGGAATTCGGCGAAATCATCGCGAATGTTGGACGCCAGGGATTCCAGCTCGCCGGGAAAAGGAGTTTACAGCCGGGCAACGATAATGTATAGGCATTGTTGGCACAGCGACGTGAATAATTCAAGGGAAATGTAAACACTGGCTGTGCGGCAAAGCCGCTACCGGGCATATAACGTAATACGTAGGCTTGCAGCTTGCTCGCATCACCGCCTGGGAGTGCTTTGGTAAGGGTCGATTCGGCAGAACAGACCGCTCCCACATAGATATCTCCCCAGTGCTCGGTCACCGCAAATGGGCGCACATCACTGGCAGAACACCCACTGATTGTGGGAAGGTCGGTACGTGTAATTCTTCCTACCTGTGGGATAGCCGGTGCCGCTCCTAGTGCGATACTGTAGAGCCGCTTATCCGCCAGGTTGATGGTATAGAGCGTCTGCTCATCCGCCGAGAGGGTCATGCCTCCCAACCCAATCTTGCCAACCGCATCGTACGCATTAGGATCTAGAGGATAATTGGCAGGAAGATGCGGATCGGCTCCCGCTGTATTGTTGCCAAAGGCTTGATTGAGATCGACGAACAGGCTGCCCGCTGTCTTTGAAGCGTTATCAGCACCCTGTATCACATAGATCGCGCCAGTACTGCCTCCCGGCTTTAGCCCCGCCTCGCGTTTGATATAGGAAGAAGCAAACAGGCTATCTGAGGAACGACGATAGGTCAGACCAAGGGTTGTTCCCACCTGGGGAGCGGTGGCTAATGGTGTTGGCGAGATCGTACTCCCACTCGTGTCATATGGGAAACGCACGACGACATGATCAGCCGTATTGGTCTGATTGCCCGTAATATAACAATTGGTCGCAACATTGGGGTTGTTCTGACAATACTCTTCGGGCCGCTCAATGCCCAGATTGACAATGGCTCCCTGGCTGGCATGATGAACAAAGGTGACCGGAATACCTCCAACATGGTTGCTTGTCTCGAATCCCCGCAGCCAGGGTTGTGTGGAATGCGGACCAATGTTCTCAAACTGTACGCGCGCGTCTTCGACGCCTGCTGGCATATGCAGTTCGTACGATCCCACAATACCACTTACCGACCCCGTGATCGAGGTCGCGATCTGGGTTCCGGTGCTGTCATAAGCCGAAACGACGACTCCATTAATGCCAGGCTCACGGCCCTCACGTATACCATCCTGATTGTAATCATCAAAAACGGTCCCTGCGATGATTTGTGGCGCTGCGAATGGCTTAAATCCGATATCTTCATCATTATCATTTTTTCCCGGCATATGGGGGGCGATACTGATTTGCGGCATTTTACTCAAGTCAATCGCATGCGTTGGATCATGCAGTGTCGTTTTTGAGGCAGTTGGACCAGACAACACTGCTTTCGAGTTTGCCACATGGTTTACAGTATCCTGATTGGCCTTAGTGAGTTGGAGTCCGGCCAGTGGGCCTTTCGTATAATCTTGTTGATAATCTAATTTGACGATGTAGCTTTTATAGGGGCTAATGGGAAAAGAATAGGTACCATCGGCCTTTGTGGTGGTCGTCGCCAACAAAGTGGTGCCATCAGATGCATAGAGATGGACCGTGACACCCGCAATTCCTGGTTCATCAGGCCCCTGAATACCATCACTATTACGATCAAACCAGACACGGTTACCAATCTCGACGGGGGCCGACTGGCATAAGGCGACCAGGGATCCTAACCCATTTGCTTTATTGAATTCTCCAGCCACGGTTGGATTATAAATCTGATACGAAGATGTCTTTATGCCTGTTGTCGTATCAAATTTGCGAATTCCACCCGTATTGACGATCTCAGGATCGAAGACAGTAGACGCAAGTTCGGAAAAACCTGGCAGTTGCAGGACGCTTCCTAGCGCAACATGATCATGATAGGGTGAAAAGCTATCCTGGTAGTAATACTCACCATTTGCTGGCCCTTGCCCATTATTGATTCCCCCTGTCTGTACTCCACCACAGGAGGCATTGTTTTCCAGCGTCCATCCAGCGCTGAGATCACCTGGAGTCTTCAAACAGGCCCGCAGAATATCGCCAGCCGCAATCCCACTCACGGTTCGCTTGCCATTGGGAGTAAGCATACCAAAGCCCAATTGATTCCCATAGCGATCGCGCATCCCCAGAATGAGATCTCCCTTTTGAAAAGCAATACTTGTGAGCATCGGTTGCGGATAGGTGGTAAAACTCGTTGGTATGGTCTCGGCGTAGTCCGGATGCCATGGACGCCAGTTCGCCGAAGCAATCGAGGTACACAGAGGATTCAGGGTACTGGTCGCACAATGGCGAGGGAAGTTCAGGGGAAATTGGAAGACGGGATTGGCCAGAAAACCGCTACCTGCCAGATCCTGTAAGACATACGCCTGCAATTTGCTGGTATTCCCCACAGTATTCGTTGCTGTCACAGTCGATTCAGCGGAACAGATGGCTCCAACATAGACACTATTATGGTACCAGGAGACGGCAAAGGGGCGAAAATCCGTGCTGACGCAGTCAGAAGGTACCGGAATAGCAGTACGGGTAATGGCTCCGAGTATGGGTGATCCAGAAGGAGAGGCAAAGACGGCAGAAACCTGGCTATTCAGGCTAATCACGCACAATATTAAAATTAACCCACGGACAAATAGGGAAAGAGGTCTTCTCGATCTCTTATAAATCGCCAAAGGACACATGGTCTACCCTTTCTCAAAATACTCACTTTTCAAGTCCTGGCAAGAGTACAGTTCCTATATTCCTCCAAATTATGGAAGCCTTAGCTTAGATTTTCTCTTTGGAGAAGTGGACAAATAACAGGTAGCGCAAAGAGAGATATCTTCTCTCAGTGTACATAGCAAATAAAAATATTTGTTACATATCAAAAATTTGATGGGTCTCTATACTGAGAAGAAGAGTATGAAAGAACATACTACAAAATATTTTGGATCTCCATCCATTCCCTGAATGATGTAGGGGTGGCGGCAAGCACCACCCCTACATCATTCAGGGAAGAGATAGATGCAAGCTCAATAATTTGACGAGAAAGGGTGAAGCATGAAACGTCTCATCTCCTCTATAGGGATAGCACTCCTCGTATCTATTTTTGTAACAACAGGCTTATCATCAACAGCTTCTGCCAAAAAACATCTTCTAACACAATCATCATTGATCACATGGCATTCGAGAACTGTTGGGCAGGGGGAGCACACAAGATCCATGGACGCTCCACTTGCGATACACGAGTTTCAACTACCGAAAGTGGCGAGTGGAGCATTCAGTATCGTGATGGGCTCGGACAAGAACCTCTGGTTTACCGAATACAGCGGCAATAGAATTGGTCGTATCACCACAAAAGGTGTGATCACTGAGTTCACCCTGCCTAAGGCCAATAGTTTTCCTTATAGTATCGCCACGGGACCCGATAAGAATCTCTGGTTCACTGAAAGCAATAACAACAGCATCGGTCGCATCACCCCAAAGGGCATCATCGCTGAGTTTGTACTTCCAATCACCAATAGCTTCCCCACCAATATTACCCAGGGGCCTGGTCGCAAGCTCTGGTTTACGGATGGCAGTGCCAATAGGATTGGGAGTATCACCATTCAGGGCACCGTTACCACATTTCAACTGCCGACCCCTGGGAGTAACCCCTATGCGATTGCTACAGGGACCGATGGTACCCTCTGGTTTACCGAAGCTGGCGCGAATAAGATAGGCTATATGACTAATACTGGTGCATTCAAAGAGTTTGCACTGCAAACTTCTAGTCTCTGGGGCATTGCCTTGGGGCGCGACAAGAATCTCTGGTTCACTGAAGGTAATCTGGACAAGATCGGTCGCATCACTCCTGCTGGTACTATCACCGAATTTCAGCTTCCATCCTCCAACTGTAATCCTTATGGTATTACTTTAGACTTCAATGGAAAGCTCTGGTTTACCGAATATACAAGCAATAGGATCGGCTATATCCGATAAAGCAGTGGGAAAACGGGCGATGGCAAGCACCGTCCCTACGCCATTCCCCAGGGGTTTCCAGATGGTACAGACTCAATATTTTCGACGAGAAAGGGTGAAATATGAAACGTCTCATCTCTTACATAGCGATAACACTCCTCGTATCCATTTTTGCTCTATCCAACATGTCACCAACGGTGCTTGCTCAAAAACAGCTTCCCACACGATCATCGTTGCTCATCTGGACTTCAAGAGACTCTGGATCGGCGGAGCAAAAAAGATCTGTTTCAGGAAAAAGCACACCATTTATTGTACATGAGTTTTCACTGCCTGAGGCAGCGAGTGGGGCATTTAGTATCGCGATAGGTCCTGACAAAAACCTCTGGTTCACCGAAAGCGATGGCAATAGGATTGGGCGCATCACCCCCAAGGGCATCATCACCGAATTTCCCCTTCAAAACGCCAATAGTTTTCCCTATAGTATTGTCACAGGCTCGGACGGCAACCTCTGGTTCACTGAATATAACGGCAATAAGATTGGTCGTATCACTCCGCAGGGTATGCTTGCTGAATTTACACTCGCAACCGCCAATAGTAATCCTTATGGTATTACTGCTGGTCCGGATGGCAATCTCTGGTTCGCTGAGAGTAATAACAATAGGATTGGTCGTATCACCCCGAATGGGACGATTACTGAGTTTGTGCTTCCGAGCGTTAATAGCTTTCCTACCTTTATTATTTCCGGACCCGGCAACAAACTCTGGTTTACGGAGGGGAGCGCCAATAAGATTGGGAGCATTACCACCCATGGCACCATCACTACGTTTAAATTGCCAGCCCCCGGAAGTGATCCTTATGCAATTGTGACAGGGCCTGATGGCAACCTCTGGTTTACTGAATACACGAGCAACAGAATCGGCTATATCGTATGAAATAGCTCTGACGCCCGCTGCCGCGAGGAAAGACGACTTTTAAATAACCCTGCCCAACCTGAGAGTGTTCCTTGACATTTCTCTTTCCCTATCGCTATCATATCAGCAACGACTGATATGATAGCACGCGGCGTCGACGCCCGTCCTTACTTATTATGCACAGAAAGAACGGTGTTGCTCATGGCACAACAACTTCCAGTATTCAACTCTGCATCCGTGGCACAACCAGTGTCCACACGCAAGAGCGCTATCCGCCTGGGCATCTGGATCGAGACGGTGACGATCCTGTGGATGACCATTGAGGCCGGCATCGCGCTATCCGTTGGCTTTGCAACCCGTAGCGTCTCACTGCAAGGTTTTGGCATGGATAGCATCGTCGAACTGATTGCAGGCGGTATCCTGCTCTGGCGACTACTGGTTGAGCAATGGGGCGGCTCCATAGAACGGGTGGAACAGGCCGAACACCGCGCGGCCTGGGTCACCGCGATTAGCCTCTTTGTCCTGGCAGTCTACATCGTTGGCGATAGTGCGTTGACATTGCTCACACGTACAAAACCGGCAACGTCCTGGTGGGGCACTGGCCTGGCCGTGGCTGCGGCGATCATCATGCCTCTCTTATGGCAAAGTAAACTGCGCATTGCCAGACGCATTGGCAGTGCTGCATTGAAGGCCGACGCCGCCTGTAGCGTGACCTGCGCCTATATGTCGCTCACCTTGCTCGTGGGCCTTCTGCTCAATCGCTTCCTTGGCTGGTGGTGGGCCGATCCGCTGGCCGCGCTCCTGCTCGTCTATTTCCTGGTTCAAGAGGGACGCGAAGCCCTGCACGAAGCTCGTACGGGAGAGGCGTGCAGTTGTGGCAACGATGATTGTGACAACGGATAGAAGATTTTTCAATGCAAAAAGTACCTCTGGAGATCCCCGCCGCACACATCCCTTTGCTACGGCGCGGACTCTTATTGGAATACATCACACTTGGCTGGAACGTGGTTGGCGTTGTTATTGTCGTGAGCGCGGCCTATCTCGCCCATTCCGTTGCCTTAGCTGGCTTTGGGCTTGACTCGCTCATCGAAATCTTTGCCTCCGTCGTGGTGGTCTGGCAGTTGACAGGAGCAAACATGCACCGCGAGCGGCTGGCGCTGCGCCTGATCGGCATCGCCTTTATCGCCCTGGTGATCTATATCGTC
>JACDAE010000475.1 GCA_013695595.1 Ktedonobacteraceae bacterium
TCCCTACCCTGTCTTCTTTTTGGTGTGCGGATATCCTAATCCTCGAACCGTTCCTCACCCGGTATCGGTTCCCCGACCGCGGCGGTCAGCTCTTCGATTACCTCGATGTCTGCTGCACTTATGGCTACCTGTTTCGTCGTATCCACGGGTCTCTCTGCGACCTCTACCAGCAACATGGCATCATAGCCTTTGTGTGTGCTCAATAGTTGAAATTGGATGACACGGACCACTCTATAATCAGGAAGTCCAGGAACTTCTTTCCCGATAAGGTCATTCGCCCAGGTTGCGATTTCATGCACCGTATGAGCCGCTTCAAGCCCTAGCATTCTTGTTTCCATCATATGCTCACTTTCTACAGGTTATTATACCTTGTAAGCGATTCGGATGGAGTTTTGGATGCAAATCTCTCTTAACATTAAGGTATTGCCTGTTGGGCTTCTACTGAATATCCAAGTAATTTGCTGGCAACCTGGCTGAAAGCGGATGCATCGCCGCTACACCAGACCTGCAGCCGTCCCGTCTCGTGTCCAGGTTCCGTTGGGTGAATAATGCCTTCTGCATCTAATATTGAGTGTGTGCGCCGTGCAATCGCCGCACTACTGTCGATAACGAGAACTTGAGGACCAACTACCTTTTCAATTGTTTTACGTAAAGCAGGAAAATGGGTGCAGCCGAGGACTAGAACATCGATGTTATTCACAAGCAGAGGGCGCAACGATTGCTGAAGCGTCTCTTCGACCAGCGTACCATCGAAGTCACCATGTTCAACCAGGGTAACCAGTTCCGGGCAACCAACGGCGTATACCTGTATCCCACTGGCATAATCATCGATAAGTTGGCGTAGATAGGTGGCTCTGGCCGCCTGATTCGTCGCGGCAACTCCGATCCGACCACGTTTTGTAAAACGGGCAGCAGGCTTTACTGCAGGGACAACGCCGACGAATGGCAACGAAAACGTTGCTCGTAGCGCATTGAGCGCCGCCTGTGAAGCGGTATTGCAGGCCACAACAATCAATTTGACATTTTGTTTCAGCAAAAAGCGACAGGCCCGCGTTGCCAGATCAGTAATCTCTCCTTCGCTCCGTGTGCCGTAGGGACAGTGACCAGTATCACCGAAGTAGACATAATTTTCCTGTGGCATTTCTTTTCTGAGTGCGGAGAGAATAGTCAAACCGCCAGCTCCAGAGTCGAAGACGCCGATGGGAGCCTGTGCACGTTCTTTTATCTGAGCATCAAACTGGATCTGTAGAGGGTCCAGGCTCTCTTCCTGAGTATATTCGATATGAAAGGGGTGTTCACTGCGTTCAACACCACGGGCAGGGGACGCATTGTGCGCCTCTGCATCTTCATCTAAACCCCAATAGTGCATAATACTACTTCATCTATTCCATACTACGAAACTCATGCTGCTCACCAAACACGCGGCGCAACGTGTTACTGATCTCGCCAAGGGTTGCATATGCTTCAACCGCGGCGAGAATCAATGGCATAAGATTCTCATTACCCTGAGCGCCTTTTTCCAAATTTTGTAATTGTTGTGCGACCAGTTGATTGTCGCGTCGCTGGCGTAACGCCGCCAGTTTTGCGGCTTGCTGCCTGCCAACTTCTGCATCTAGATGCAGAAGGGCTGCTGGTTTCTCATTCTCTAATTGAAAACGATTGACACCTACAACTGTAGCTTGTTTGCTTTCAAGAGCAAGCTGGTAATTATATGCTGCCTGCTCAATCTCGGCCTGAATATATCCGCGCTCAATAGCGTGTACACTGCCACCCAATGTATCGATCTGCTGAATATAAGTCCATGCCCGCTCCTCAATCTGGTTCGTAAGAGACTCTACATAATATGAGCCGGCGAAAGGATCAACAACGTCGGCCACGCCTGTTTCATATGCGAGAATTTGCTGTGTGCGTAGTGCCAGACGCGCAGAATCTTCTGTGGGCAGGGAAAGTGCTTCGTCTTTTGAGTTTGTGTGTAGAGATTGCGTGCCGCCCAGAACTGCTGCCAGGGCCTGGTACGCTGTGCGCACAACATTATTATCGGGTTGCTGAGCCGTCAATGTTGAGCCTGCCGTCTGCGTGTGGAAGCGCAGCATCATTGAGCGTGGGTCCTGAGCCTGGAAACGTTCACGCATAATGTGCGCCCACATACGGCGTGCGGCTCGGAACTTGGCAACCTCTTCCAATAGATTGTTATGACTATTGAAAAAGAATGAGAGTTGCCCGGCGAAGCGATCCACGTTGAGGCCAGCGTCCAGTGCCCCCTGTACATAAGCAATTGCGTTCGCCAATGTGAAGGCGACTTCCTGTACAGCCGTTGAGCCAGCTTCGCGGATATGATATCCGCTGATGCTGATTGCGTTCCAGCGTGGGAGCTGCTCAGAGCAAAACTGGAATATATCAGTAATAATGCGCATCGAATGCTGTGGTGGATATATATAAGTACCACGCGCAATATACTCTTTTAAGATGTCATTCTGAGTCGTCCCTGAGAGCTGGCGCATCGCAACACCCTGCTTTTTGGCGACCGCGATATAGAGCGCGAGCAGGATACTAGCGGTCGCGTTGATCGTCATAGATGTGCTGATGCGATCAAGCGGGAGGCCATGGAACAGCGTCTCCATATCTTCCAGGCTGGAGATTGAAACGCCTACTTTCCCCACTTCTCCCTCTGATAGGGGATGGTCGGCATCGTAGCCCATCTGTGTTGGGAGATCGAAGGCGACTGAGAGGCCTGTAGTGCCCTGTGAAAGAAGATAATGATAGCGTTTGTTCGACTCTTCTGCCGTTGAGAAACCAGCATACTGGCGCATGGTCCAGAGGCGTGAGCGATACATCGTAGGTTGTACGCCACGTGTGAATGGGAATTCGCCGGGATAGCCCAGTTGCGTGGAGTCATCAAAGTTGCGCATATCAGCGGCGGTCGTGATGTCTGGTACTTCTATATCTGAACTGGTCACAAAGTTTGATTGCCGCTCTGCTGCTTTCGCCTGAGCGCTTTTCAACGTTGTATTGCGCCACTCTTCGGTAGTGTTACTTTTATGCAGGTCCATAGTGTTGCGGCTTTCTCCTTTACTGCCAAGAGGAATTATAACACATAGTTTGTCTGGTTGAGCGTAGACAAAGGTAATTATTTGCTACCATTATCCTACATTTTTGATCTCTCTCCCACAAAAAAGTCTCTGAGGGCTTTTATCTATCCGGAAGGACCAGGATTCCGTTTCGTTTCGCGCTGTTTCGCCTTTGTGGTATAAGTACGTGTAGCATGTTTTATTTCAAGCAGCCCTTCCGAGCACAACCTGATCGTGAGGAAATGTACCTTACTTCCATCCTCTCCACCAGAGTAACGCCGGGCAACTATCCTGGGGATATGACGCCTTCCTCCAACTGGTCCAATGTTGCATCGGGTGTCCGGGGGTCAATAATGTGCTCGCTCCAAAGTATATGAACCAGGGTAACTTCGCAACAATCGGCGTCAAGCCACCTGTGCTCTGGATTCATGGTGTCGACGACCAGATCGTATCAGATACCTCATTGCTTGAATTTGGCTATCTGGGACAATTGGGTTTTGTGCCTGACCGGCCTGGTGAAGAACTGTATCCTCCCCAACCGATGAAGACGCAGGTTCGTACTGTGCTGGATGCCTACCGTGCAAATGGAGGTTTCTATCAAGAAGTCGCTTTAACTGATTGTGGGCATTCTCCACATATTGAAAAGCCCGCCGAAGTGCTCAAATTGTTCACGGAATTTGTGCAACGGTAAAATGGCAGTGTTCTGTCAATCTTCATTGACCCTTTTGTGCAGATGTCTGTGGGGGACGACACGGGCTTGTTCGCTGTGCTCACCGCACCCCTACGTGATCCACGTGACCCAACCGTAAGGGTGCGGTGAGCACAGCGAACAAGCCCGTGCTCCAAACACCGCTCCTATATAAGTGTGCAATGACCGTTTCTACTTAGATCCAGAACTCCTGATGACGTGCCCACTCGGAACTATCTACCGTGTCCCGGCTATCAGCACCCCAACGTATGGCAGCAATATCAAGGAGAAGTATCAGGAAAAAAACGATAACTATAAATGCGAACGACATAACTTTCTCCTTTTGAATGGAAATGCACCGCTTAATGAATAAGTACACGCTAAAAATCTTTCTTGCTTAAAGTGTAACACTATGTTACTATCAAGTCAATGAAATGAATTTGATGGTAAGTATCAAAAAAAATGATAGGAGAACGAGGATGGAGCTACGTCAGCTCACAACTTTTCGTATGGTTGCGACACTCCTGAGTTTCAGCCGTGCAGCAGAGTCGTTGAATTATGTGCAATCAAGTGTCACGACACAGATACAGGTATTGGAGGAAGAACTTGGCGTGCGTCTTTTTGATCGCCTGGGGAAGCGGGTTGCGTTGACGGATGCTGGAAAACGGTTGCTGCAATATTCCGAAAGAATTTTACAACTGGTCGATGAGGCGCGTTCTGTGGTAACGAACGAGGAGGTACCTGGTGGCACGCTGACAATCACTGCGCCAGAGACGCTCTGTTCCTATCGTTTACCAGCTCTACTGCGCCAGTTTCGCGCACGTTTTCCACAGGTGAAATTGATCTTTCGTTTGAGTACTTTTGTTGATCCCTGGCGCAGTGTTAGCGAAGGGAGCGCTGATATTGCCTTTGCCATCGCCGAACCGATTCATTCAAACGCGCTGATCACCGAGATTTTGATACCTGAGCCAATGTTGATTCTGGCTCCCCATGATCATCGCTTGAGTCAGTCGTCAGTAATTGATCCTATGGACCTGGAGGGTGAAACATTTCTGCTGACCGAGATAGGATCATATCGCAATATACTTGAGCGTGCCCTCAATGATGTGGGGGTCCATCTCACCATAAACCTCGATTTCAGCAGTGTTGAGGCGATCAAACAGTGTGCAATGGCAGGCATGGGGATTGCCTTTCTGCCTGCCGTGACGGTCACAACTGATGTGGCACAGGGAAGGTTGGTAGCATTAAATTGGGAAGGGCATAACTTTCAGATCTATACGCAGGTGATGTGGCATAAGGAAAAGTGGATATCGCCCGCCATCGCCGCATTTTTAGCTATGACAAGAGAAGTACTACACCCATAAATAACCCCGTCACATTTTTCTATCCTCAGCGATAAACCATGTGAAGCCTTACAGGTGAGGCTATTCTGAATAGCAATTGAAAAGAGACTATGCAAATTCAAAAATCGGATGAGCCTGCTATGGAGGTTGACGAACGCACGACGACAGCACTCTATGATCGCTATGCCCATATCATCTTCGCATATCTACGGCTGCATCTCTCTTCACCTGAAGATGCTGAGGATGTGACGTTAGAGGTCTTCGTTGCCGCCCTGGAGAAACACAACCTGTCTGCATTGAGCGCTCAGGAGCAACTGATGTGGCTGCGGAGAGTTGCCAGCAACAAAATGATTGACATCTATCGGCGTACACAACGTCATCCTCTCGTCGCGCTGGATAGCGTCACCGAGCGATTATACGAAGATGAGAGTCGATCTCCTGAGCACATAGCTTTACGTCAGGAGCGCTATCAGCAATTGCATGCGGCAATTAGCAAGCTACCTGAATTACAGCAGCAACTGCTACAACTCCGGTTTGGGGATGGCCTGCGCTTCGCTGAAATAGCTATTTTGCTCAACAAACGTGAGGATGCGCTACGTAAATTGCTCTCGCGCACCCTGGCCTTTTTGCGGACAGATTATTCTTCGCACGAATAGGGAGAACAGAGATTATGGCGGATAACGAAAGACTTACTCCCGCAGAGGAGGATATACGCAATCAGGCGCTGCTACAGGATCTGCGTTATATGCACAAAAATCCCGATAAAGCCCAATCGCTGGAGCGCATGCGTAAACGACTGCTTACAACAGAATACACCTCTCCACTCAATTCTATGCAGGCTTCTAGACAATTTATGCACAAGACAAAACAAGGAAGGATACAATTTATGCACAATATACAAGATCCTATTGCTCAGAAAAGAGTCCGCTACCTCAATGTATTGATCGCAGGTGTTATCGCTGCATTGCTTATTGGTTCGCTTCTGTTCGCGGTAACGCATGTTAATCAGGGTGGTACAGCCAGTCCAAATAATACACATGCGCCAACATCGGCTCCAATAGTACCTCCCACGCCGACGGCTCTAATAGCACCTCCCACGCCGACGGCTCCAATAGCAAATCCGACCCCGATAACTCCTGTAGCATATCCCACGCCAACATCGGCTCCTATAGCGAAGCCAACCCCGACAGTTGCTCCTTCACATTAGATATACCCCATTTGTGAGGAGGAATGGATGATAGGATGATACGACGAATTACATTATCCTGAATGTATGGACAAACCGTGCCCCTACATCAACATTGGGCAGTATTCTGTCTCTAGTGCTGATGTAGGGGCACGATTTTTATTATTTAGTCCAACTTTTTGGGAAGAGACGACATGAATATGCATCGATTGTCCATAAACATGCGAAATAAGGTAGGGCCCCAGGTTTACCGCGTCCGCAATTTATTGACGTTGGCCCCAGGTTGATAAATCACGGACG
>JACDAE010000478.1 GCA_013695595.1 Ktedonobacteraceae bacterium
GATATCAACCCTTTTCGGCTCGCTTGCGAGCCATATCCGGAAGGAAAGCGAGAATTAAATAGCCCTGCAAGCGCACTACTACGGATAAGGAAGAGGTTTATGAACGCTGTGTGAAAATGAACATGGCTTGTCAAAACGTATTCACTGAGATATAGTGTAAAGGTCTACTCCCTTTTCATTAAAACGTCGTTTTTATGCTTGTGAACCACACTATTGACAGGGAGATCTCCATGAATAAGCAAGATCGCTTTGATACGTTTACAGAACGGGCCAGGAAGGTCTTGAGCCTCGCGCAGGAAGAAGCGCAGCGCCTCATGCATACGACTATTGGAACTGAACATATTCTGCTTGGATTGATACGCGAAGGGCAGGGAGTAGCGGCACGTATATTGACAAATATGGGTATAGATCTACAGAGTTTACGTTTGGCAACTATACAAGGTATAGAGCAGGGAACACAACCGGTTTTGGGAGAGATCGGATTGTCATCCGACGCGAAAGTGGCCGTGCGTGCCGCGATGGATGAGGCGCGTCGGATGAATCACCACTTTGTGGGAACGGAGCATCTGCTTTTAGGATTGATTCGCACTACTGAATGCAGGGCGCATCAGATTTTGCAAAGTGTAGGTATCAACCTGACCGACCTGCGTATACGCACGATCCAGGTCATTTCTCAGTCGGGGGGCACGCGTGCAGGTAGAACTATAGCGTCGATTGCCGCTACAGCGATACAAAGTGAGCAACGTACCGATTTTGATAAATTTACAGAACGTGCCCGGCGATCCTTAAGTCTGGCGCAGGAAGAAGCACAACGTTTTAAACATAACTACATTGGGACGGAGCATCTGCTGCTGGGACTCGTGCGTGAGCGTGAGGGGATGGCAGCTCAGGTGTTGACGAGTCTGGGGGTTGAATTGGACGCTGTACGTGATGCCGTCGAATTTATTATTGGTCGAGGCGATCGTGTCATTGTAGGCGAAATTGGCCTGACACCGCGTTCCAAGAAGGTCATTGAGCTTGCCGTGGACGAAGCACGTCGTTTGCAACATCATTATATCGGGACGGAGCATCTTTTGTTAGGATTGGTGCGTGAAGGTGAAGGGATTGCTGCTGGAGTTCTGGGAAGCCTCGGCGTGAATCTGAAACGTGTGCGTAGTGAGATCCTCGACATCCTTTCCGAAGATAAAAATACCCCCACTGAAGAGACCCACGCGAGTACTGCGGTCCTTTCTCCTCAATGGAAGAGTAGAAATAACTTTGACGATTACCATTTTACGGAACAGGTTGAGAGAGTGTTAAGTTATGCCCAGCAGGAGGCGTTCGATCTGCAACACCACTATGTTGCAACGGAGCATCTCTTACTCGGATTGTTGCGGGAGGAAGGTGATGGGGCGGCACAGATCCTCAAGAGCCTTGGTGCAGATCTTACCCGCACACGAGCTGGCATTGAAACATTTGTTGGGCGTGGCGACCGCACGACCCCTGGTGAGGTGCCTCTGACGCCGTTGGCGCGTGCGCAGATACATCTGGCCGCTGACGAAGCCGATCGCCTGGAACAAAATCCTATCAGCACAGAGCATCTTTTGTTGGGATTGGTGCGTGAAGGTGAGGGGATTGCATCAAGCATTCTGGGCAGTCTCGGCGTGAGTCTGGATATGGTACGTAGTAAGACGCTGCTGTTTCTTGCAGAGCGGAATCAATAGGGATATTTTTGTCTATCGGTTAATAGGGTCGCAGACGCCAGGGGGGAGTAATCACCTTAACCATAAAGGCGTAGTTTTAACAAGAATACAACCGCGTTCGTGCTCTTTTTGTAGTAGTGCAAAGGTTACTCTTTTAATTAAGAACGAACATGTTTTTATAGCGAACAAAAGAGGAGCTATGCAATGCGCAAGGAGGCCCCGTCTCTGGCTATTCTAGAGCCTATGAGCAATGAATATGTAAAACCTGTGGCGGCGCTTGAAGTTACCGAAACGCTTGCGGTAATCGCCGCAAAAATGAGTACGCTGAATAGCTCACAGGTTGCGTTGGTTATAATTGCACTGAACTTCGAGCAGGACGGGAAAACGGAGGATACTTTCTCTCATCTCGCCAGTCGAAGCGCATGCTACTACCTGGAACATCTTCGTGCGCAAGTACGCAGAACGGATGGTGTTTTTTTGTGCAAGCATGCGTTCTACTTCGTGCTCTCAGGTGCCACAATCCAGGGAGGAGAAGTCGTCCAGGAACGTCTGTGGGATGCGCTGCTCTGGCGTATGAACAGCACACCTGAAGGGAGCTATCTGCGTCCTCGTAAAATAACGATAGGACATAGCGCCAGTTCCACACCTTTTCTTGATGTATATGAGTGCATGCATAGAGCCAGCCAGCCGGCACGCAGCTTTGATTTGCAGCCGGAAGAGTTTCCATGTGTAGATGATGTGGACGAGGATGAAGAATTGCCAGCATTGGCGCGCAAGTTGGGTGTGCCTTATGTCGCATGTCTTCCACGTAAGTTGCCTACCAGGCTCCAGCGGGTCGTCGCACCAACGTTGGCGCTGGAACTGCATTGCTTTCCCATTGGGCGTGATCGTGATATTTTGACGGTTGCGATGTCCAATCCACAGGATCATTGTGTGCTGGATCGTCTGCGCAAAGAGACCGGGCTGAACATTTTCCCGGTGCTGGCACATCCCCTTGAATTGCAAACCGCGCTTAAGCTGTTTTCCTAATAAATATGCGTATGAAATTGCCCACTCAAAAATGACTGTACATACTTGTGAAAAGCCGCTACAATGAAAATAAGGAATGCATAGAGTAGTAACACCCTGGACAAAGAAAGTGTATTTGTCGAGAAAGGTTCATTTTTTTATGAGGATACTTGTTACAGGTGGAGCGGGTTTCATCGGATCACACATTGTTGATCGTTGCATCGCAGCCGGACACGAGGTAGCGGTGGTGGATAATCTGCGAGAAGAGGGTGGTGGCAAAGAGGCCAATCTGAATGCGGGTGTGCATTTTTATCGCGCCGATGTTACCGATGAGGAAGCGTTGGCCCGTATCTTTGATGAGGTCAAGCCAGAAGTCGTCAGTCATCAGGCGGCTCAGCATAGCGTTTCTGTCTCGACGCGCAATCCTCAACTGGATGCGCGTATTAACGTATTCGGGCTATTAAATGTATTAACTAATTGCACCCGTGTAGGTACGCGCAAGATCATTTTTGCATCTTCTGGGGCCACCTATGGCACGCCGACGCGTCTTCCAATTGATGAAGATACGTTGCAGAGACCGGAATCACCCTACGGCATTACGAAAATGGTAGCGGAACACTACCTGCGTTACTGGCATACGGCGCATGGATTGAACTATACCGCGCTTCGTTATGGTAATGTCTATGGTCCACGCCAGGATCCTAATGGAGAAGCGGGTGTTATAGCCATTTTTACGAAGCGTTTTCTGGCCCATGAGGGGGTGCGCATTGACTGGGATGGCGAGCAGAAAAAAGATTATGTCTATGTAACAGATGTGGCACGAGCTAATCTGCAGGCGGTCACGCGGGGAGATAACGACATTTTCTGTATCGGGACCGGGCAGCCCATCTCCGTCAACGAGATTTACAAAACGTTAGCGCAACTGACGGGTTATGAGCCAGAGATCACGAGATCGCCCAAGCGAGCTGGCGATATCTACCAGTCTTATTTCAATGTGAGCAAGGCCGAGCGTCTTATGGGGTGGAAGTCTGAAGTGAGCTTTGAGGATGGTGTGAAGGCGGTGTGGGAGTTCTTCAAGTAAAACACCAGGGTAGGGA
>JACDAE010000484.1 GCA_013695595.1 Ktedonobacteraceae bacterium
ACCTTATATGGAGCAGAATCTTGCGGCCCTGGCACCATGGGGACGCCTGATCTTCCTGGCAACACTGGGAGGAATGCAGGCCAACGTCAATCTAGGGCTGGTGATGGCTAAGCGTCTCCAGATACGCGGTTGTATGCTGCGCTCACGTACGCTCGAAGAGAAAATGACCGTGACGCGCCTCTTCTCCACTCAGGTCGTGCCACTGCTACAACGTGGACTGGTCCGCCCAATCGTCGAACGGGCGTATCCCTTGCAGGAGATCGCGGAGGCGCATAGAGCTATGGAAGAGAACGAGAATTTTGGGAAGCTCGTTCTTACCCTATAACCAATAACCCTGTATCTTGCTCTTTCCCGATCACCATCGGCACACAAGTACTCTTACTGACCGTCATGCAGAAATCGACATCTGCCTGCAATCCAAGCTTCGTCACCGACTGAGCAGAATGACAATACTGCGCCAGTTCAGGTGGCGGATACGTGCGGTAAAGGGCGAGCGCGGCATACACACTATCTGCAATTTCGATGGAAGGATGCAGGCGTCGAATTTCAGCGGCGAGATACCCTGCACAGGTCGCGTCGTCGAGCGCAAAAGAGTTCGACTCGGCAGCACATACAAGCACAATGTTCCCTTTGCGCTGCTGAGCTGATTCGAGCGCTCGCGTTGCGACTGCCAGCCCATTATAGAGGCAACCTGCCAGGCGCACACTCTGTTCGGGGCAGGCGTAGAAGGCTCGGCTCCCATTTGTCGTCGTCAAGATCAAATCGCGCCCACTCAGATCCATCTGCGCAAATTGTGTAGGCGAATTCCCATAATCAAAACCAGGCAGTGGTAGAGCATTACGCTCACCACAAAGCAGGCGGCCTGGATGCTTCTCTACAGCCTGTTGAGCCTGTTCCAACGTGTCCGCCACAAACACATGTCTCGCGCCACGTTCAAGGATCGCCGTAATGGATGTGGTAGCGCGAATAAGATCAATGACGATATAGGTATCATCTGCCGAGGCTTTTACTACGCGCAGATC
Organism: Ktedonobacteraceae bacterium; assembly: GCA_013695595.1. Lineage (GTDB taxonomy): Bacteria > Chloroflexota > Ktedonobacteria > Ktedonobacterales > Ktedonobacteraceae > JACDAE01. The sequence goes on from JACDAE010000484.1 coordinate 1,023, forward strand.
ATTTGGTGTAAAATAGATATGGAGTTGCAAGGTTAGCTCCCACTTTCTGCGTTGAATGACATCGCTTTTATAGCATGTATTGTAGTTCATTACAAGGTGGGGATAGAGAATCACCAGGGCTTTCCAATTCTAATTCCTCAGCGCCTTCGGCGCTTCGCAAGCCTGGTTTTGGTGTGAGTGGTGCCGAGGCCTCTGGAAGAGGGGCAAAAAATAGAATTGGAAAGCCCTGAGAGAATCACCATGTATTCTTGACTTTTATGCATGGGATTAGTAGTATAACTGGTATGTATCTGAAGAATGTAGGCAAGGATAAAAAATTACATATAGAAGCAGATGCCCCGGAAGGATATCATGACCACGATTTATGACATTGCAAAAGCGGTAGGAGTGACACAAACGACGGTTGCAAATGCTTTGGCGGGAAGAGGTAATGTGAGCGAAGCCACCCGCAAACGCATTTTGCAATGTGCACAAGATATGGGGTATCGTCCAAATGTCCTTGCCCGTGGCCTTGCAAAAGGCAAAACTTCGACAATAGGTTTTCTTCTTCCCACCATCGCCAATCCATTTTACCCTGAAATTGCTGAAGAAATTGAGCGTATTACCCATGTCCATGATTATCAGTTATTGCTTTGCAATACACACCACGATTATGCACTGGGACGACAAAACCTTGAACGTCTGGTTAGTCGCTGGGTTGATGGAATTATTGTCATGGGATCAAGCATGGATCTTGTAGATCTCGTGCACCAATTCGAACACGGGTTGCCCATTGTTTTATGTAACTGGCAAGAGAATGAGCCCTCACCCGGTATTCCACAGGTGAATGTAGATTTCCGTCTTGCAGGAGAACTGGCCGCGCACCATCTCCTCGCATTGGGGCATCAGAAGATTGCAATCATCGTTGATGAACCACAACAAACCACGCGTTTTGCAGGCTTCCGCGCCGCTCTGTTGTCCGCAGGTATTCCATTGCAGGACGAAATGATCCAACTGGGCGACTCAACCATTGAGAGCGGTCATGCAGCCGCCCGGACGCTGCTTACATCTCCCCAGCGTCCTACCGCCATCTTTGCCACAAACGATTGGATGGCGATTGGTGCCCTGGAAGCCGCCAGAGAAGAAGGCATACGCGTCCCTGAAGATCTCTCCATTATTGGCCTGGATAATGTTATCGTCGGAGCACACATCAGTCCCCCTTTGACTACGATTGATATTCCGAAGCATCAACTCGCCAAAAAAGCAACCGAACTACTTATGCGCCAGATCGATGGCGATAGGGATCAGGCACAGTCGATCCTTATTCCTCCTGAATTGCTTATTCGTCATTCAACGGCGGTTCCATCTTCGGCAACAATGGGAGATGCTCCTTCGCTTCCTGTGCGCTGATAACCCACCCACGCCAGACCGTATCAATTGGAAAATTCTTTGCTATCAGGACATACAATCCTGCTTTGATACAGAATTGTTGTGCCTCCACCAGAGTATACGCCTGGACATGCTGTGGGTCCCTTCTTCTGGTAAACCATTCGAATATACGCCAGGGAAAAGGAAACGTGCGCCGTGCAAAATCTTCGATCACGAATTGTCCCTGCGGCGCGAGTAGCTCCGCCAGACCGTGCAACACACTCGCAGGATCTTTCACATTATGGAGGGCATTGGTACAGGTAATCAAATCAAAAAAGCCGGCTTCATACGGTAAGCCAGCTCTTTTCCCGGCCTGGAGAGATGCCTGGGTAAACTGAGCCTGTCCCTGTGCTAAACGTGCTTGAGCAAGCATATCCTCACTTGCATCAACCCCATACAGTTCAGCACACGGGATACGATGGGCAAATTGCTGCAGGAGCAGGCCGGTTCCGCATGCCGCATCCAGAATACGCGGGGGGTGTTCCTGTGAGCGACAGATCTCCTCCAGTTGTGCAAAATCGATGACTGATCGGGTAGCAGCGTGCGTCTTTACGGAAAATACCTTCCAATGCTGATTATATGATTGTGCTCGCTTGTTCGTATAATACGTTTTTATGGTCACACCTCTTTGCCGTCTCCATCATTTGGTAAACCAACGGGTAGGGGCATGTCCTTGCGACCACCCGGTTACCGTTCAAATATCCATGATGCGCGAAATCTAGTAGGGCACCAGATTCCGCGCATTTCGCATTCTTTGGAACGTGGGAAACATCCCTATTCGTTGGACTACATGCGCAAGGACACGTCCCTACCCATCATTATTTTCAGCGGGAGAGATACCTGTAAGCATAGCATTCCCCTGGACAAGAGGGCAAGGATGAGCCAGGAAAGTATGGTATTATGTAAAACAGCATTGGAGACAGAAACAGTTGTGTTCTTATATACAAAAGGGAGAAACAGATAGGCCAGCATTGCTTCGGCTGCACCTCTGGTAGCGGCTCCAGTTGCGGAGGGACGACAGCATAACGATTAGAGTGCGTCCGCGATGAATTGGAGGTCATAACGACCGATCGGGACATCAGTCATCGATTGCGGAAGCGATGCAATCGGGCCCTACGGTATTACATGTATTTGATGCGAATGAGGAAGGTGCTGGTTATTTTTTGGACATGATTATGATGGAAGCATAGAGAATAGTTGGGAAAGGAACACAGAGACAGTGGTTGAAATATTAAAACAGACCCGCAGTATTTGTTCACAATGTGGGGAGATCGTACCAGCTACGTATGAAGTGCGGTCAGAGGAACAGGTTTTTTTCTCGCGCACCTGTCCAACTCATGGAACAGTCGATACTGATCTAGGCTCCCACGCCCCCTTCTATCGACGCTCTTTTGAGGTTGAAAAAATCATGATAGCGCGTTATGGGGATGGCGGTGATACTGATATTTCGCATGGCCTTTCACCATTCCCACTGCGCAAGCCCGCTGGCCTGGCGATTCTGGAAGTAACCGAACGCTGCAACCTGACCTGCCCGATGTGTTATGCCTATTCGAGTCCTTCAGAACGCGACTACACGTTGGAAGAGATCGAGATGCGCCTGGACCAGTTGATTGAGGTCGAGGGGAAGGGCATCTCGCTGCAAATTTCAGGTGGTGAGCCATCTGTACGCAAAGATCTGGACAAGATCGCGGCGATGGTTAAAAAGAAAGGTTTCGGGCACCTGGAGATGGTCAGCAACGGCATTCGCCTGGCACGCGAACCCGATTTCGCGCAGAAGTTAGTTTCATGGGGTTTCACCTCTGTCTATCTGCAATTTGATAGCACACGTCCAGAAGATATAGTCAAGTTGCGCGGCGAAGATCTCTGGGATGTACGAGTCAAGGCCATTGAGGCCCTGGAGCGTGCGAAACTTCCCTCGACCCTGGCCGTCTCACTCTATGATGGACTGAATAGCGACCAGATTCAGCAGGTCGTCCATTTCGCATGGCAGCATCCCGATACGGTCTGCGCAATCGCATTTCAGGCCGCCACTCCCTTTGGACGCTTCGAGGTCAACGCAAATAAGGGAGCAACTCCACGCAAGTTGCGCATGCCCGAAATTCTGACCCTGATTGAGCAACAGGCCGGCGTCCCGCAAAACCTGTTCTTCCCGGTGGGTGAAGGTTCTCCATTGTGTAATACATTCTCGCTACTCAAATATACACATGATGGCTATAAGCCCTTCGCCCCCAACTTCACATTGCAAGAGTTTATGAGCGTCATGGGAGAACGTCCGAACATGACATTGCGCATGTTAACACGCGGACGTTCCGCCGTTCTGCCCAATATTGTCACCAATATGGGTGGAACATTTAAGCTCATCAAGACGCTCTGGCCGCATATCGGCACCGACCCCTCGATCTGGACCAACCACAAAACACTCACGCTTTTCGTGAAACCTTTTATGGACGAGAGCGATATCGATATGAGCCGCATCGAGCGCTGCTGTTTCCATAATGCTTCACCACGTGGAGTGATGTCCTTTTGCGCCCTGAATGCACGCATGCGCCCGGCTGAGCCACATGCACGCGAAAGCGCCTTTGTGCCCCTGCCAACCCGTCGCCCAAAACCGCAAGTGCTGACGGTTGACTAATAGGTCCAAACACGGAGAGATCACCCATGAATTGGCGTAGGGGCGTGTGCTGGCCACCGCCTGGTTC
>JACDAE010000487.1 GCA_013695595.1 Ktedonobacteraceae bacterium
CCCCTACCCCTGTTCATATAAAAGATGAAGAACTATTATGAACGAGAAAATTCAGTCCGTCTTAAATTCACTCCCTCACAAGCCTGGCATCTACATCATGAAGGACGCCGAAGGCACGATTCTCTATGTAGGCAAGGCAATCTTGCTCTATAACCGTGTGCGCTCGTACTTTCAGGAATCAACCGATCTCAGTCCCAAGAACCGCAGTATGGTGGCAAAAATCGCCGATATCGAGTTTCTGGTCGTACAAAATGAGGTCGAAGCTCTGGTCCTTGAAAGCAACTATATCAAACAATATCGCCCGAAATATAATGTGCTGCTACGTGACGATAAAAACTATCCCTATATCAAAGTCTCGCTCACCGAGGACTTCCCACGCGTCTACCGGGTGCGCAGCTTTAAACGAGATGGCAATCGCTACTTTGGACCATATACTAATTCTGGCGCGGTCGATGCAACCTTGGACGTGCTCAATAAGTTATTTGCCTTTCGCACCTGTCGCTACGATGCCAGTTCCTGGGCCGCTCCACGCGATGGGGAACCACCTTCCGGCTGGAAACTGAAACTATTACCACGCCCCTGCACGCAATATTATATTCATCGTTGCACCGCGCCCTGCGTCGCCTATACCTCGCGTGCAGAATACGACGCCGTGATTCAGCAAGTTATTCACTTTCTTGAGGGCAAGCATGATGAGGTGCTCAAAGACCTGGAAACACAGATGGAGCACGCAGCCGAGAACTTGAACTTTGAGGAGGCCGCCCGTATCCGCGATCGCATGAAGGCCGTTGAACGTATCCTGGAGAAGCAGCGCATCATCAACACTGAGGGGCAGGACGATCAAGATGTCGTTGCGCTGGCAAGCGGCGATGATGAGACGTGCGCTCAGGTCTTCTTTTTCCGCAACGGAAAACTGGTGGGCCGCGAGTATTTCATCCTGCAAGGCACGCGTGAGAGCACTCCCGGCGAGATCATGACATCGTTTCTACAACAGTTCTATGAAACCTCAACCCACATTCCAGCAGAGATTATCGTTGAGGCTGAGCCAGACGATCGTATGATCCTCCAAAACTGGCTCAAGGAGAGACGCAAAATTGCAGCCACGCCTGGAAGCAGCCAGGCAGCAGTCAATATTAGCGTTCCGAAACGGGGCGACAAAGTGCGCCTGATCGAGATGGTGAAACAGAATGCACGCGAGGTTCTGGAACAACAACGCATCAAATGGTTGACCGATAGCCAGAAGACGCAGCTCGCACTAGAAGAGTTGCAGGAAGCTTTAAACCTGGCAGCACCACCCCAACGGATCGAGTGCTATGATATCTCGAACACCCAGGGCACCAACTCGGTAGGCGCGATGGTCGTCTTCGAGTCCGGGCGACCCAAAAATAGCGAGTATCGGCGTTTCAAGATCAAGACTGTCGAAGGCGCAAACGACTATGCCAGTCATCAGGAAGTCTTGCGGAGGCGCTTCCGTAAGGCTGCTCAAGCCTCCTCCCGCGAGGGTTCAGTTGCTGAAGAGACGGTAGTAGCTCTGGATGAAGCACTAACCGGGGGCAATGGCGAAGTAAGTGAGAGTGCTGAAATTGAGGGAGATGCCGGGAAGCTTCAACACGAATGGGCCTTGCCAGATCTGGTGATTATTGACGGCGGCAAGGGGCATCTGAGCGCAGCCATGGAAGTGATGCGGGAACTTCACCTCGATATTCCAACCATCGGAGTTGCAAAAGAAGATCATACCAAGACTAGTTCATTGGAAGAGATCTATACTCCTGGCGCGACAGACCCGCTCATCCTGCCACGCTCCTCACAAGGACTATATATGATACAGCGCATTCGCGACGAGGCACATCGCTTCAGTATCACATACCACCGCAAGCTACGCTCTGATCGCACGTTTAAATCGGTTCTTGATGAGATACCTGGCATAGGTCCGAAACGCAAGCAGGCACTGATGAAACACTTCGGCTCCGTACGAGCGATTAGTGCTGCCAGCATCGACGAACTTGCTGCCCTCGATGGAATGACCCATGATGCGGCTGAGAAGGTCAAAGAGTACATTGGACGCCTGGAATAAGTTCTGCATTGGAAACGTTGTACTATATGACAGGCGTTTCAGATCGTCAGGTAGCGAGGAGTATTAGCACTCTAAAAAGAGGATTGACAATACATCCTTTTCACGCTACTATTACAGCCGTACGGGCCAGATCTATCCCGCCCAAAAGAATGACAGACAGCGATGCACGCGTGACGTGCGTACGAACGATTATGAGGTAACAGGTACATGCCAACGTACGAGTATCTTTGTCAATCCTGTAGCCACCGCTTCGAGACATGGCAAAAAATGACTGATAACCCCTTAACCACATGCCCAGAATGCGGTGAGCATATTCGCAGAGTTCTCTATCCTGCAGGTATCGTCTTCAAAGGTGCAGGTTTCTATAAAACTGATCATCGCGATGGTGCAGCTCCGGTCTCCAAAGACTCCAATGGAGAGACGAAAAAAACTGAGGATAAAGGCACAACCACTAGCGAGAGCAAGCCAGCCGAGAGTAGCACACCTGCTAAGGGTACAGGTGATAGCAAACCCTCAACGGCAGCAGCTACCGCTGATTAAGTGCGTCTGCATAGAAGAATGTCAGGGGAAGGATTGGAACATGGGAGAATCAATGCTTGCGGCGCTCCAACGCCAGCAAATAGAGATCGCTATTGGAGAACTTCTTCTTACTTCAGATTACTATATGCGCACAAGCATTACTGAGCGCATTCACCATTTACTCGCGCATTCGGATGCCACACTTGACATCTCACGCTTTAGTGAGATGGCGATAGAAGAGTTACAAGAACTTAACCTGCTGCCGCCTCAAGAGGCATAGAGTTTTTTACATGGCTTTCACGTTTCGCATCTACTATTTTTACACATGGAGATAAACAGAGGGTTAACCTACCCAATATTCCTAGTCGATGTGTCTCCGTGCAGCATCAGTCTTCACTACAGTGTATACTGATTACACAACCTCTTATTGGGGAGCAAGGGTGTAAAGCCACTTGTAGAGGAGACGAAGGGTATGCAGGTGAAACAGGAAAAATCGCAAGAAAAAATCATCCAGGAATTACAACTTCAGGTGGATGAGCTAAGGGCTAATAATCTCTTGCTACAGGATCAATTGGCACGTAAAGAACAGTTTACGGCCATGATTGCACATGAGCTGCGCGGTCCCCTCTCACCCATTATTAACTATGCACAGATGCTCTCTCGCCATGTATGTGCATCAGATGCAGACCCTAAACGGAATGCGACGTTACAGCGACATACAAATATTATCATTAGTCAGGCATGGCGTCTGACGCGTCTGGTGAATGATCTTCTCGACGCATCTCGCCTCAGTTCTGGTCAATTTACGTTAATTCGCGCAGAATGCGATCTCTGTACCTTTGTTAAAGAAACTGTAGACCAGCTCCGTCCAGTTGCTCCTTATCACACCCTGGTCATCAATGCACCTGACTCATCTGTTATTGGCAATTGGGACTGCGGGCGTTTGCAGCAAGCATTAGGCAATCTGCTTGATAACGCCATCAAGTATTCCGATGAACGCACTACTGTGACAGTTGATGTCTGGACCACCTCCGACGCTGTGTATGTCAGTGTACATAATCAGGGAGCCAGCATTCCTTCTGCGGATACGCAACTCCTCTTCCGTCCCTATACACGGCTGCAAGGCTCAAACGGACGCCAGGGATCTGGCCTGGGCCTCTTTATTACAAAATCGATTATTGAGGCGCATGGTGGCACATTGCAACTAGAGCCAAACAAGGAAGAGGAAGACAGCAACAGGTTGCAAGGCACGACATTCTCATTCAATCTTCCACTGTAATACATATATAGACAGGTTATAAATACATGGGGTTATAAATACATTGACTCCAACTATTTCCAAAAATCAAGAGAAAATACAACGGCAATACGTGCAATACGGTAGGGACCCGATTTATCGCGTCCGTGATTTATCAACCATATGGCCACACGTCCATGAATGGCGGACGCGATAAATCGGGCCCCTACCGTTTTACATGCTTTTATGTATTTTTGATGCATCATTTTTGGCGAATTCCTCAATTTGTTGGAGTCAATGGTATTGCATCGCGCCCCTACATCTTTGGGGAGACCTGTCTATTTCTACAGGCTCTTTCCCGATCATTCTCACTGCTCAAAAAACTGTTGAAACTGGCGGTACGATATATCGTCTGGGCGGGTATACTTGTTTTTGTGCAGAGGAACCTGTCAGTTGTGGATCAGCGATTGAGCGCACATCGAATGTGGAACCCGATGAAGCGGCGATCGTGCAAGAGTCAGTAATAGTGCTAATGTACTTATTGCCTGCGAGCGAGGCGAGGCGGTAAGATGCAAAAAATCAGTGCTAGTGCTATTCTTCTCCTGCGACACGTCATCGGATATGGCGTCGATGGTCCACGCTGAATGGGTACTCAATTTTATGAGCAGGTTTATATATGAAGGAAGGAAAATACGATGGGGCAGTGGGCATACAAAGTTGTTTACATTGATTATCGCGGACGCATCTCATGTGAGGGTCAAGAAACGTTAATTGGCAACGAGCGACGCAGCGGGTTTGCACGTCGCTACCTCAACGATCTGGGGCGCGAAAGCTGGGAACTGGTTGGCATTCAGCCATTGACCGCGAATTCCGCATACTACATCTTCAAGCGACCAGCGCAAGAAAGTGACTATGCAGAAGAGGCTCCAGCGGCAACAACCCAGGAAACACCTCCAACTCCAACGCCTGAGACAGCGAGTGACAGTCCAACGATAGAAACAGCCTGAACCGTTCTAAAGCAAAGATGCCAGGAAATGTACAAATATCCCGGCATCTTTGTTTTCATTACAAACAATGGCTGCTTGCCTCTACACTTCACTACTTCGCAAAGCAAACTGCTCAAACATTGCTTCCCACACTTCTTGATTTTCGAGGCGCTCACGGGGATCAGCGACACGCGCATTGATCGTCTCAAAGATGGTACAAAGCAACCGATGAAGGACCATCGCCGCCTCATCATAGAAGCCTTCAGCCTTCTTCATATCGCCACTCATGACTTCATAGCAGAGTGAGGTAAAACTCTCCACATCGATATGATTCTGGTCGACCTTGAAGTCATAAGATCCCATATTGCTCAGATTTTCATTGGCCATTAATGATCTCAGCGTATTGGAATCTAGTTCGGTCCCATTTGCGCGGCAGGTATCAGCCAATGCATCCATAGTCCAGTTGACGAATTGGACCATAGCAGGCAACTGCTCCATAGGGGTACGGCACTTCATCCATGCCTGTTCCATACGACTGATAAGATTGAGGAGCTCAAAGTTCTCCAGGCGTAGCTTCTCAGCGGGTTCAGGTAATTGGACTTTCTTATCGTTCCCTTTCTGGCTATATCCACGCTGAAGCATGTCCATCTGTGGAATTACCAGGAGGAATTTCTGCTGTACAAGTTGAGCCAGTTCACGCGCAACATCCATTTCTGGACGCCGGATCACGCTGGCAATACGGCGCACACGCCCATAGAGATTGACGTGCGTAAAAAGCTCCAGGGTGCGCATATCAAAACGCATCGTGTAAGGAATAGCCGGCGACATGCGCAACGCGGTACGTATTCCTTGAGGAAGGACTTTTATCATCTCTTCCCATTCATCGCTGTAACGGATCATCTCCATTGTTACACGCATGACTTCAATATTCAATGATGCCTCTCCATAGGGCAGGAGTTTTTGAACGTTGGGAGCTGGCATAAAATCATACGCGCCATCTTTCCATAAAGATAATTCACGTATGGTCCAGATGGCTTTTGTACGCAGTGCATCTCGTAGTTGTTTGTCGGAGATCGCACCACTTGCAACGAGGCGCTCACCAATGCGCTTGCCAAAGGGGTCTTGTAGTTGTTGAGAGAAGGCTTCTTCGATATGCTGATAGGTCGTCATGCCGAGTTGCTGCAATACATCACCCAACGTCAGAGCACCAGGATCGAACTCGGAACAGTTGGCCATCTTGCCTTCATTAAAATAGATGATGCCCATATGCCCATTGGCTTGCTTAAGATGGAGGGCACCCGTCATTCCACCCAATTCCATCACTTGCAAGACTTCAACCAGGCCGAAATCCTTCAGTAAGCCAGACAATACCGTGCCTGTAGTCATGCTGCCCCCATATGCCAGGAAGATGCGAAAGCGCTACTGCGACCAGACTGTTGCATGTTTTTTAGAACCTTGAAAAACTCGGAAATGCCATTCCCCGCTGAAAACGTTGTACTCAGCATTATAACACACGATTCTTGTCGAATGCAGGTTTCAAAACCAGGAAGTATGGATGCTAGCCACTCTGTACCAGTTATGATGTCTTTTTTCCCGGTCTTGCTATAAGTACTATGCCAGCGTTTATCATCCATAGCCCCTGAATGCCGCCTGAGTGCTTCTCTTTCTTTGAGCATGCACAATACCTCCTTGTATCCTGCAATCACGATTGCTAACACACATTCTTCTATGATGCAATAAACATGCCAATTTGCGTGCATAGTGTGTGTAGCACACTAGAGAAAGCATGCTATAATTTTTCTCATGAGTATACAGAATAAAATCGCAATCATCACAGGGGCCGGTCGGGGCGTTGGACGCGCCACCGCTCAACTCTTCGCCCAAAAAGGGGCACAGGTCGTCCTCTTCAGCCGCACACAATCCCACCTCGACGAAACCGCCGCCAGTATTACACGCGCCGGAGGAAACGCACTGGCAATCGTAGGCGATGTCGCGCAAGAAGAAGATGCACAAAAACTGTTCCAGGTCGCCAGAGCTACCTATGGACACGTCGATATTCTCGTCAACTGCGCGGGAATGGTTGCAGTACGCCCATTTGTTGAAATGGATGTAGCAACCTGGGACGCCGTCATCGCCGTCAACCTGCGCGGAACGTTTCTCTGTTGCCGAGAAGCTTTTCGCTGTATGTCAGAACAAAAACAGGGAATTATTGTCAATATATCTTCACTCTCAGGTGTGAAGGGTGTAGAAAAATTCCCCGGTTTAAGTGCATACAACGTCTCAAAATCAGGCGTTGCCGGGCTGACTGAGATTCTCGCAGTGGAAGGAAAACCATATAACATTCGCGTCTGTGCTGTCAGTCCTGGTGCCGTTGATACAGAGATGCTACGTCAGGCTGCTCCCCACCTGAAAGCAGGGATGACGCCTGAAGACATGGCGGAAATACTGCTCTTCCTGGCCGATGACTCGGGGAGAATGTTAAGCGGGAGCAATATCGAAATATTCAGTAATGCATAGGAGCAGTATGGGCGCGTGAGGAGTAAACGATGGTCTACCTGACAAGACGTATGACTTTTAGTGCGGCACACCGGCTATGGAGTTCTTTTCTTTCCGAAGAGGAGAATTATGAAGTCTACGCCAAATGTGCCAACCCACATGGACACGGGCACAACTATATTCTTGAAGTGACCGTGCAAGGCATGCCAGACGAACGCACAGGCATGGTAATGAACTTAACCGATATGAAGAAGGTTATTAACGAGCAGGTAGTGGACTGGGTAGATCATAAGCATCTCAATTATGATGTGCCCTGGCTGGAAGGCGTTATTCCAACCGCTGAGATGTTGGCAATCAAGTTCTGGGAGCGCCTGGAACGCGGTTTGCCATCAGGCATGCTTTATGAGGTAAAATTGCATGAAACAGAGAATAATCTGGCAACCTATCGGGGAGAAGCATGAGAATAGCTCTGATCGCACCTCTTGTCACTTCAATCGCGCAACCTTACGTCGGCGGCTCACAGGCGTTGGTAGCTGAACTCGCGCGTGGATTGGTCAAGCGGGGGCATACAGTAACGCTGTTCGCCCGCCAGGGGTCTTTTGTGCCCGGTGTAACGATTGAAATAGTGCAGGTACCAGACGCGGTTCAACCGGCGAATTTTGCTGGCCCCGCAAGAGAACGTCCCGCCGATAGTGGCTTCTTCGCACAGGCAAACCGTTTTTTGCAGCTCTTCCTGGAATTACGTCAGAGGCAGGGTGAATTCGATATTGTTCATGCTCACGCCTTCGATTGGCCGGCATTTGTCAGTAGTGCGTTGCTTACAAAGTTGCCGATTCTTCATACACTGCACTTACCCGCAGTATCCCCGGAGATTAACGAGGCGCTGCGTGTACTTCAGCAGCAGGGACATCCCTTGACATTGATTACCGTCTCCAAAGCGTGTGCCCGCACGTACGCTGACTACATACCAATGGATGCAGTCATCTACAACGGCCTGGATAGCAGCACAATCCCATTCGTCGCATCCGTTCCCGAAGACGCGCCACTCCTCTTTGCTGGACGTATCGCGCCTGAGAAGGGAGTGGAGGCCGCAATCGAGATAGCCCGACTGGCAGGTCACCATCTTCTGATCGCCGGCGGTGTCTACGATGCCATATATTACAACGAACGCATTGTACCTCTATTAAAGCAATTTGGAGAACACATCACCTACCTGGGTCAACTGGAACATACACAATTATGGCAGTGTATGGGGCAGGCGCTTGGGCTTCTGTTTCCGATAGAATGGGACGAACCCTTTGGCCTGGTCGCCGTCGAAGCAATGGCGACCGGAACGCCTGTCATTGCCTTTCGACGTGGTGCGGCAGAAGAGATTATTCTTACGGGAGAGACGGGATTTCTCGTTGAAGCTGGCAATCGTGTACAGGCGGCTGAACAGGTTGCACTTCTAGCGCGTCTCTCCCGTACACGCTGTCGTGCTCATGTCGAGCACTATTTCTCATTTGAACATATGCTAGATGAGCACGAACGTCTCTATACACAGCAAATTAGAAGATAGAAAGATAGTGATCAAGTTCCCAACTGTGAACTTGCTGGCAGTATTCAGTCCACTCAAGATTTTTAGCGTCGACAAAGCCTTCGTAGATGGAATCGCCCAGCGTCTCACGAACCAGGACATCCTCACGCAATCCGTCTAGCGCATCGCCCAGTGTTGCCGGAAGCAGGCGAGCAGAGGTGCGAGTATACTCATCTTCTGCCTGCAAGAAGAGGCTTTCGTCCATTGCAGCCGGCAAAGTTAGATTGCGCTGGATACCGTCCAGGCCGGCACGCAGCATCACCGCCAGAGCCAGGTAGGGATTGCAACTCGGATCAGTGCAGCGCAATTCAATCCGCATCGATGATTGGAAGTCGTTGCTGGGACGCGGAACTCGGATCAGCGCTCGCCGATTCACACGTCCCCAGTTGATCACAACCGGAGCCTCAAAACCGCGTACCAGGCGCTTATAGGAGTTGATTAGAGGCGCAAGGATGCCACACATGCCACGCGCATGAGCAAGTTGACCTGCAATAAAACAGCGGCCAATATCTGACAGGCCATATTCAGCCTTCTCGTCGACAAAGACATTCTTGCCTGTTTCAATACTCGTCAACTGCTGGTGAATGTGGAGGCCGGAACCATTGATGCCATAAAACGGCTTGGGCATGAAAGTTGCATACAAACCATATTGTGCAGCAATTGACTTCAGTACATAACGTGCAGTCATCAGGCTATCAGCGATTGCTAAAGCATCATTTATTTCAAAATCGAGTTCATGTTGCCCTGCTGCAACCTCATGATGACTGGCCTCGATCGCAATTCCCATATGTTGCAGAGCGTGTACCATCTGACGCCGTACGCTGGTTGCCTGATCGGTCGAGAGATCGAAGTAGCCACCATGATCTCGTGGCAATGGAAGCGGGTTCTTGCCTTCAAAGCGCAAGAGAAAGAACTCTAATTCTGGGGCAACCTGAAAGTTATAGCCCATCTCATGTGCCATCTCTAAGGCACGCAGCAGAGTTGTGCGTGGGTCGCCGTCAAAGCGCTCCCCATTGGGTGTGCGTACATCGCAGATCACACGAGCAACAATCTCTTCTCCATTTGGCTCTTCATTGAGAGAATATATCTCTTGTGGCTGGGTAGCACGCACATTACCGGGCAGAATAGCAAATGTCGAGGTGTCGGGGAAGAGATACATATCGCTCTCAGCAATACGTGCAAATCCTTCGAGAGAAGATCCATCAAACCATTTGCCGGAAGCCACGCTGGTAGCAAATTGCTCAACAGGAATAGTTACACATTTCGCCATACCTACAACATCAGTAAACTCCAGATTCACATAGCGCACATGATCGCGCTCCAATAGCGCCAGAATTTGATCCTGACTCACATCGCGTTTTCGTCCAGCCATAGAGTTCGCTCCTCTCTTAGAGCTATTCGAAGCTTTTTTTTCCCCAGATGCTCCACTTTTTCTCATATCTATCCTAGCATTATGTATAAAATCGCGTCAAAGTAAATTGGCACGGTAGCATTCTTGCATGGTATATGCGTATCTGTCAAGGTGAGCGTACGGATAATCAGGGCTATTTAATTCTCGCTTTCCTTCCGGATATGGCTCGCAAGCGAGCCGAAAAGGGTTGATAGTGTGCGCCGTAGGCGCGAGGAAAGCGAGAATTAAATAGCCCTGACGGATAATGATCAGGCAAAAACAAACTTTCTTGACAAAATGTCAAATACACTTGACAAAAATATGATTATGGTTTACACTATGTAAAGTAGGGTTGACATTAAGACAAACGTGTTTAGCAAAATGATATATAGTTTTATCATCTATAGGAAGGAAGTTTAAAATGATGAGCAAATCAGCAGGCAAATTGTATGTAAAAGAGTTTTCGTTAGCAATGGGTTCGTATGTCATTGTAATGCTTGTTTCAGTGACGTTGCTTAACATCAGTCCCAGTGGAGCATGGTGGCGTATTCCTTTGGCGCTGGCTCCCGTTGTGCCGGCCCTTTTCGCTCTTGGTGCCTACATGCGCTTTTTCAGTCGCATGGATGAGTTGCAGCGTCGTATCCAATCTGAGGCACTGGCCTTTGGCTTTGCGAGTGCGGGTATTCTGACATTCAGTTATGGCTTTCTCGAAAATGTTGGATTACCGCGTCTCAGTTGGATCTTTGTATTCCCATTAATGATCGCCATGTGGGGTATAGGTGTTGGTATTGCGGCGCGGAGATATCAATGAATAACAAGTTGAAGGTCCTGCGAGCAATGCGCAACTGGTCGCAGGCAGACCTTGCCGACCACCTGGATGTGTCGAGGCAAACCATCAACGCGCTAGAAACGGGGAAGTACGATCCGAGTCTTCCCCTGGCCTTTAAGCTCGCTCGCCTCTTCCAGACGACCATTGAGGAGATCTTTGAGGAAGAGGCAGAAAATGGGAATGGCAAAACGATGCCATAGTACAGTATCGAACGTTATTGCGATTGCAATAACGTTCGATGGAACATTATACTTGTGTGCTGAGCGTATCCCCAATCAATTCTTCATGTTCTAATGGTCCAATGGCTGCAATTACCAGCGGATTGAGTGGCGAGAAACGATGCAGAACGTTCAGCACCTGTCCCTGCGTTACAGCATCAATCGCTTCTTTCACTTCCTGAATAGTATGTATCTTTCGTTCATACCACCAGGAGCGTGCCAGCGACCCCATACGAGCGCCCGAACCTTCACCCCGCATGACATTCTCACTCTTCAGTTGTACTTTCGCACGCTCCAACTCGTCGGAGGTTATACCTTCCTGCTCCAGTTTGTGCAGTTCACTAATGATAACCTGTAGGCACTCATGCGCCTGTTCAGGTGTTGTACCTGCATAAATACGCATTCCACCGATGGATTTGTTGCTTCCAAGACCTGCTGATATTCCATAGACCAGGCCGCGCTTCTCACGAACTTCTACGAAGAGACGTGAAGCCATATTGCCGCCCAACACTTCGCTGATCACCATCGCTGGATAGTAATCTGCATCGGTATAATCGGGGAAAGGAAACATCATCCCCAGGTGTTCTTGCTTCCCCTCTTGATGCTCCAGAAAAACGGTGCTCTCTGGATGTGGTGTCTGCACTGGCGAGGGGTCTGCCTGTCCCTGCCAATCGCCAAAGAGTTCTTGCATCTTCTGTACAACATGCTCCCAGTCAAATTTACCAGCGATACTGAACAGAACATTATTTGGATGATAGCGTGCTTGCCAGAAATCCTGCAAATCTTTTCTTTGCAATGTGCGTACACTATCGGTTGTACCCAGCGTCAAACGGCCAAGCGAAGTACCTCGATAAAAGTTGGAGCGTACATGTTCAAAGATGCGGCCCATTGGTTCGTCATCATGGCGGCGAATTTCTTGGAGGATAATACTACGCATCTGCTCCAGTTCATCTTTAGGAAAAGTTGGCGTCAACAATATCTCATGTAACAGCTCAAGTGTCGCATCAAATTTGGTATGCACGATCTGTGCCCAAACCTGAGCCGTTTCTAGACCCGTGCTGGCACCTTTGCGTGCTCCAAGAGATTCAAAAGCCTCATTAAGTGCGCGTGCATCCTTCTTTTTGGTGCCCTGGAAGAGCATATATTCAAAAAGGTGTGCCAGTCCCAATTTATCTTCTGGCTCGTGGATCACAGCCGCCTCCAACTGAAAACCAAAAGTGGTGGAACTGAGACTGGGCATATATTGACCGATCATCTCTATACCATTCGGCAACTGATGATAGAAATAATTCGGGGGGAGACTCTGCTGATCTGTGTTACTCACGTTCATCGTCCTCTCACGGCACTTCCTGCCTTATATTCCTTATTACAACTACGTTGATAGGGAACACCAATTATTGGCGTTAAAAACCCTATGTCAATCAAGATTTTTTATCCTATCATTGTACGCCAGCCCTTCATCACGTTTCAAGTCGACATATCTAATGATGTCAGGTAACCTGGTTACGATAGATGCCCATATTTGTGATATACTTCAATACATAAAAAAGGAAACTGGTTACACAACTATCCTTATCAGCTTTAAATAAGAAGGAATTTGTATATGGTTGATTCAATTACAGTAAAAGATGTCGCCCGTCAAGCCAGCGTATCGGTAGGAACCGTATCGCGCGTATTTAACAACCACAGCAACGTGTCCGAAGAGATACGGGATCGCGTGCTAAAGGCTGCCTCCGATGTTGGTTACAACAGGTTGGTCACAAAGGATCCTCCCAGCAATAATGTCCGTCACATCAAAGAGATCGGCTTCCTATTTTATTCACCTTTACATAATGGGACAGCAATAAATAATCCTTTCTGGCCTTATATTCTCAATGGCGTTGAGCGTGAAGCCCGTCAGTCGCACATCAAAGTGATATATCAGGACATTGGTGAAGCAAAAGAAACTCCTCAAGAGATCCTTGCAACGATTCAGGATATGAAACTGGGGGGTATTTTACTGGTTGGTCCTGCAGATCACGAAACAATCTATCTTTTAAAGAGGCTCAATATCCCAATTGTGCTCATTGCTAATCATATACCAGGTATCTCTATTAACTCGGTAATCTGCGATGAGTTTGAGGGAGCATTGATGGCAATGAATTATCTTATAAAACATGGGCATCGTCAGATAGCATTTATTGATGGTTCTACAATTCACGGCTCTACCGCAACCAGCAAATTCTATGCAGTTGAACGGCGTAAAATTGGCTATCGGACGGCATTAATCGATGCTGGTCTCCCTGAATTGATTGAGCCAGGCAACCTCGGCGCTACAGGTGGGTATCAGGCAGGTCAGCAATTATTAAAGCGCAATGCAAACTTTACGGCTCTGTTTTGTGCCAACGATGAAACTGCCATCGGTGCTATGCAAGCATTGCGCGAAGCAGGTCGCCGTATTCCTGAAGATGTCTCGATTATTGGCTTTGATGATATTGCAATGGCGGCCCATTTAACACCTGCTCTTACGACTATACGTGTCAACAAAGAAGCATTGGGATCAATTGCAGTGAAACAATTATTAGAACTGGCAAAAGATCCATCAGCAATCAGTACCTCTACCGTCTTAGATGTTGAATTAATCGAAAGAGACTCAGTGAGAAGAGTTATTTGAATGATGACGGGAGTTTCTATGTCAGACCAGAAAACAAAGAGTCAGTCAGAAGAAACTGTTGAGGATATGCTGTTTTGTGCGGAGTATCAACAAGCCATAGAATTGATAGGACGCCGTTGGATGGGGGCCATTCTCTTTGCCTTGATGGCAGGTCCACGGCGTTTCAACGAAATTCAAAGTAGAATTCCTGGCCTCTCCCATCGTCTCCTGGCCACACGCCTCAAGGAACTAGAGGAACAAGGCATTGTGGTGCGCAAAGTCATTACTACTTCGCCGATCAAAGTTCAGTATGAACTCACAGATGCGGGTCTGGACCTAAAAAATACCGTTGTAGCGATTATGCATTGGGGAGAAAAATGGCTGTAGAAGTCAGGTTTCGTGCGCTCATGGGGGATAGAGAGGGAATAATGGCTCTATGGAAAGGGAAGTTATCCACATTTTAGAACATTTGTCCACATACTTATCCACATTTTCAGACCTGTAGTTATAACTCCAACAATCGAGTCTCTACCATTATTTGATGTGCAAAGACATGCTCCTAACGTATGGGTCATTTACAGCCGCACACTAACCAATCCGATAATGGACAGAACAAACAATGTCGCAGCAGTGACCAGGAAGGTGAGCGAGGTGCCAATATAGGGCATCAACACGAGCACGGGGAGAAAGGTGCCCAGGATACTGCCAGCGGTAGAGATCGCATAGAGCATGCCTGTTGTCCGTCCCGTCTTACCTATCTGTTCTACATGGAGACGGATCGCGAATGGGGAGACACAGCCAAGCAAGACCATAGGCAGGGAAAAGAGGATCAAAATTGAGATTAACGAGCCATAAAACACATCAAGGTCGTTGCCAACAAAGGCAAAGAGGGACCAGTGTAAAATGGGTTGAGCAATAAGGGGAATGAGAGCAATCAAGAGTGAAGCAATAGCCGTTAACATGTAGAAGACCTGGGGGCGTGGGTAGCGATCCGCCAGTAATCCGCCACTATAATACCCAAGCGTCAGGTACAGGAGAATCAGGCCAATCAGGTTTGCCCATACGAACAATGAAGTACCGAAGTAAGGTGCCAGCAGGCGCGAGGCAGCCATCTCCAGAGAAAGCGAGGCGGCCCCAGCTATAAATACCTGGAGCAACAGAAATCTGCCCTGAAACGTATGATGTGAAGCATTTTTATCGTCGTTGGCCTGTGTCTTTTTCGATGCAGATGTAGCGGCAGACATACCAGAAACTCTCTTTCATTGCAACCCGTAGCGTTTTTGTTATTGTCGCATATCTACCGGAACAAAGCGAGAGAGTACTTGTGGTTGCTCCTTCACGGCTTCTTTGCACATCTGATCATAGGCTGCCTGTCCCATTCTTTGCTTCAATGCTTGCAAAAATGTGACTAAGGTAGTCGCCGTCTGGTCCTGCAATTCCTGACGTACATGCAGAGCGATCAGCAACAACGCTACGCCTTCCAGATGTTCACCTTGCTCATAGAGAAGCAGGCCTAGATTGGTTAAAATCATGCCTTTGTTGTACTGCCCTGGCAAGGTAGAGGCCAGGCGCAGCGCTTCAAGATAATAGGTACGCGCCTGCAAATAGCTCTTTTTACTCTGATAGAGCAGGCCCAGATTATGTAAAAGAATACAACGCAACTGCGGGTCTTGATTTTCTTCAATAAGTCCCAGAGCCTGTTCAAAATTTGACTGAGCCTGATCATATTCGCCACGGAGACGATGCAACTCGCCTTGATTTACAAGAATCGTTGCCTCGCCTTGATAATCGCCTACCTGTCGTTGAATAGCCAACGCTTGCTCAAAGTAGGACTGGCTCTGCTGATACTCACCCATACGCCCATAGAGCATCCCTATATGGCTACAAACGAGCAACTCGTCACGGCGTACCAGCATCCCAAAAGGCGGCAACAGACCAGTGTAGAGGCCAACCAGCGTATTCCAGGCCCCCCATTGGACCATATTCTCGTGTAATCCTTCTTCAAACAAAAGGTCACATGCCCGCTGCCAGTAACCACCCAGGCACAGGTGCCGTATAGCGGATATAATCGGTTGCGCATTTTGCAGGCTCTTGCGCTGATCCCGTGGAGGGCTGGTTTCGCGTGCGACATGCAGATAATATTCAGCAACCTGCAAATGACCGGGAGCCAGCACAGCTTGCAACGCTTCAGGGCTATTGGCAGGAAGATTTGTGGATACATCGATGCCTAAAGAAGACAGTTCCTCACCACGCCGTTTGTCTACCGCATAATTCTCCAACATAAACTGACGCAACAGAGGATGGAGCAAATAACAGATTACACCAACTAGATTTACCGAGCGCTGTACGAGGGACAACTCGGACAAAATGCCAATTTCACGCTCAAAGATTTCATAAGGAGGATGGTTGCCAGCAGAATTCGTGCCCAATAAAGACATAATAATGCCTTGTAGGGGGACAGGCTCATTAAAAAGACTGAGGGTGCGCATTAATGCGTATTGCAGTGGATTGAGATACTGATGAACGCTGCTAATGAGTTGGAACGTTACCTCACCAGACCATAAAGGTTTGTAATCAGGTGAAGTCAGAAGGTAGCTAAGCGAGATACCACTTAAAGAGATGAGAGCGTTGAACAAGAGCAAAGCGAAGATATGACCAGCGCAGCGTTGCCAGACAAGTGACAACTCTTCAGGGGAACCCTGTACGCTTCGTCGCTGTAAAAAGGCAACACCTTCTGGAATACTCATGCGCGAGACGAGGCAGGAACGTACACGCGTCTCTTCCATTTCTTCATTGTAAGGCGAGCTATAGCCAGTGAGCAGAAAACGACTGGCACCGAGATCGGTCTGCAACAACTCCAGAAAAAGGCTAAGCGCACCACGTCCGGCCACACCTTGAGAGACTTCCGGGTGTAAGAGCGACTCGAATTGATCTAACACGATCAGGGCATTTTCTTGTGGACGTCGTAGTGACTGTAAAAGGACACCAGCCTGTTGATCAGGCCTCAAAAGAAAGAAACCTGCATACGGGATTTTCAGACCTACGAGGATAGCAGCAAATAAATCGGGCAGCGTCGTATACGTACCAATACTCAACCACACAAGATGGTGAGGAGCAGGAAGGCCTTGCTGCTTCGATAACAAAAGGCGATTATATAATAGAGCCGCCAGCGTTGACTTTCCGGCCCCTGGATTCCCTATAAGTATGACGGCACTCGCCTGAGCATCACTTAACATGCGCTGAACAGTAGTGACCTCGTCTGCCCGCTGCATAATAGTGCGAGGGTCAGTCGGTGGTGGCGTAGCTGTATGTATATCAAGAGCTAAAGGATATGATTGTTGCTTCTCAGGTATCACGGCCCCATTATAGACGCTCTTCGATGAACGTTCTCCGAAGCTCTTCTGTGGTTCCCCCTCCAACATTGAGCAATTTCCTCCCTGTCAGGATAAATGTAAGGCCCATATAGTATACCTTATGAGGGTCTTGGGATGTCAATATAGCCCGAATATGCTATGAGAGAATATTTTCGCGCTATAACCGTTTATGCATCATTCTATTTTTATACATTATTCTGACAGAAACAAAGGTGAAGTCCTCCTCTTCTACAGTTCGTATGGTATAAATGAGAAAACGGTACCCGACAAATTTTTCGCTGATCGCATAGTAAAGAGGGTTTCCATCAATTAGAGGTCACGGCGCTGGAACCGCAATGCGCCCAGAATGGGTAGTACGATACAGTAGAGCACGGACCAGATGAGTATACCGGGTGTAATAGGCTCAATAGAGGTAAAGGGCGTTCTCAATTCTTGCAATTGCCCAAGCTGAAAAACGAAGGATGGAATCAAGTAGAACGAAGCTCCATGCCACAAGGCATCGGTTGGTATGACCAGATTGATAGTGGTCGTAATATTCTGTGCGGCCTGACCTGGATTGCTCGTAATGAGCCGAATAAAGCTTGCCAGTGGTGCGCCGATAAAGAGCATAATCGCAATAGCTCCATTGACCAGCGTCGGGAAGCAGGCGCTGCCGAATGTTGTAAGAGCCAGGAGCACGAGTGTACTCAGTTCGAGCATACCGAGCGCGGGTAGCGCCTGCTGCGGCCAGTAGCCGGTCTGCAAGAAGATAATACCCTGGAAAGTAAAGAAGAGCATCGCCGTATATATACACACGATCAACGCATAACCCAGCCATTTGCCGAAGATGATATCTGAGCGGCGTAGTGATTTAGAGACGGTCATCGAAAAGGTACCAGCTTCAATCTCGCCGGACGTCATCCCAACCGTCAAAACGATGGTTAATGCACCACTCAACAAGTAGACCGCCCATGCCGATAAAATGCTAACAGACAGGCTTAACTGCAACAGTGTTAGTTGTGGATCAGCCTGAGAAGAGGCACGTGCAACTTCCGATGTATACACAGAATTAAGCATAAGCGCAAAAACACCCAGTAGCAGGATATTCAAAAGCAGCATTGCAAGCAGCAACCAGCGATGAAAGGCTTCTTGCAAGGTAAAGCGAGCCATCAACAATATTCCCATTTCTCTATTCCCTTTTTATGGCTGTGAAAATGTTTCAATGGTCTGGAAAAAGAGTTGTTCAAGTGAGCGGCGACGTGGGGCCAGTGCATAGAGTCGTGCCCCACAGGCATGAACAATATCTGCGATATCCGCCGCCTGCTCATCGTTCTCGATCTCGGCGAGGAGGCAATTGGGCTCGTTCTCGTCGCGCTGCACATCCACGACGACATGCTTGAGCTGTTGCAATAACTCGTCGCTCGCTGAGTCCACGCGCACCTCTATAATCTGCTGATTACCAAAAAGTTCGAGTGGCGTTCCCACTTTGAGAATACACCCCTGATTGATAATTGCCACGCGATCACATACAGCCTCTACATCGGCAAGTTGGTGCGAATTGAGGAAGATGCTGGTCCCCTGAGATTTCAAGTACAACAGGAGATCACGCATATCGCGCTGTCCAACCGGATCAAGGCCGGAGACCAGTTCGTCGAGAATGAGCAGATCAGGCTGGTTGAGCAATGCCTGGGCCAGACCTATGCGCTGCAACATTCCTTTGGAAAAGGTGCCAAGCTTCTGATGTTCGCGCCCACTGAGTCCGACCATTTCCAGCACTTCTTTACAGCGTTTCGCCAGTGCCTTACCACGTAGACCGTACAATTGACCATGAAACTCCAAAAAGTCAGCCGCTTTGAGCCAGCGATGAAACGTGGGGAATTCAGGCAGATAGCCAATATGGCGGCGTACTTCCCTATCTCCGAGCGGTTGCCCTAACACATTTATCATGCCCTGTGTGGGAGCAACCAGCCCATTAAGGATCTTCACCACTGTACTTTTGCCCGCCCCATTTGGCCCAAGAAAACCAAAAGCCTCGCCACGATACATGACGAAGCTGATATCATCAACTGCTAGCAACTGAGAATAAATTTTACGTAGACCACGCACCTCTATAATCGGAACAAGAGAACGTTCCCCTGCTGATCCCTCAAGATGTCCTTGTGCTGTATGAAATGAGGGAGACGTTTGCATCGGCCACCTCCTGCTTTTTTATTCATGAATAACC
Source organism: Ktedonobacteraceae bacterium (assembly GCA_013695595.1). GTDB lineage: Bacteria > Chloroflexota > Ktedonobacteria > Ktedonobacterales > Ktedonobacteraceae > JACDAE01. The sequence goes on from JACDAE010000487.1 coordinate 19,535, forward strand.
CTGGAATGGGTAGGGGCGTCACCTTGCGTGCGCCCGTATACTCATAAGCGCCTTCGTTAGGCCACCAGGGCGCACGCAAGGTGACGCCCCTACCCATTCCAGGATGTAAGCCATTTAAAGAGATCTGGCTGCTGTCAACAATTGATCAGTGTTCGTTGTGATACCACCAAGGGCATAAATAATACCCTTTGCCTGCCAGACGATCATGCTGCCAGCCGGAAACTGCTTGATGCTCTCAACGGTCGTTGCTTTCGTACTACTTAATAAGACACCAGATGTACCATTCACCGTCACAGAATGCGCATCTATGCCAGCAGGGACAGGCAATGGAATGGTACCATTCGCAAGATCTATCTGCTTGAGCTGTGCAACAAGTGTTGGTGGTAAGCCTGGCAGCGACAGCATAAAGTTTTGTAGCTGCTCAAGTGATGCGCTCCCGGTAGCCCGTATCACTGGACTGGGCAATTCTGCGACCACGAAGGGGTTTCCACCATGATAGCCATATTTGATCATAACGCCAGCAGTCGTCGTAACGTCAAATGTAGCTCCATCGAGATTGGCCGGTATCTTCACATCGCTATGCCCATTTTTAACAAGGTAAGCATGCAATTTTGCCGCACTAAAGGTGAAGACGCCATGACCACCCTCAACAACACTAAAGGATGGACTATTCGCAACACCATCGGGCAAATGTTGCGGAAACACAACCGAGAAGTTCACGCTCTTCTCAACCTGAGCCTGGGTGAGATTGTTGTGCATCTGAAAGCTGTTAGCCTGGAAATGTACACTCCCCAGATCATCTACCCTGGGAGCGGAGTATTGGGATAAAGCCGCTGCATCTAGTTTCGTAATCTGCACTGGTTGGAAATGCTGCACAGTGAAGAGCGACAAAAACTGACTCGCCAGCGCACTGGTTCCAGGTAACAATATAAGTACGAGAAGAACTGCAGCAGCAGATGCCGCGATCCAACTCTTCCGCGTGGAGTACCATTTCGGTGTCGTAACCATTTTAGCGGGAAACACAGGCGTCGCAAATTTCTTATCCCGCTGTTTTTGAGCATCGCTAGTATTTAATTCTGTCTGATCTGTATATATAGTGGCCCGTGCCACACTATCATGACTATTTAAGTTCATCTCTTCTCTCCCTATAGTTTGGTTTGCAACAGTGAGAAGCTGGTGTTGTGCAGCCACAGCGTCAGCAGCTCGCACGATTGTACGATCTTCAAATTGATAGACTGCATTTACTTCCTGCAGCATGCGTTCTAGCGCCTTGTCTTGTTCAGCATCCTCCAGTACAGCGGCCAGAGCCTCGACATCGCCACGCTCCAGCGCGCTCATGTAGTGCTGTAATGCCTGAAGGCGCTGCTGTGTAAAGGGCAATTCACTCATTTGCTTTCTCCTTCCTGCTGCTCCACCTGTTGTTTGCGCCATGCTATACGCAATCGACTCAATGCTCGATGAAGCCTTACGCGTGCCGCGACTGGAGTAATACCCAATTGTTCTGCCAGTGCCTCTCGCTCAAAATCATATAAGAATGCAAGGCGTAATAAACGCTGATCCTCCGCTGAGACAAGAGAAAGCAGCGACGACGCCTGCTCATTTGCTTCAATATCCTGTTCTGGTCCCGCTAATACACAGGACGCTACCTGATCGAATAGTTCCCCTTCGCTCAAAGACTCCTGCTGAGAGAGTGCCGCAATGGATGTCTCGCGTCTGGCACGCTGCGCCAGTTCAGCCTTCTTGCGTTTAATCACATTCACCGAAATGCCAAGCAACCATGCCATTGGCTGGCCCGTTGGGATGAATCTGTCTGCATGTTTCAGCGCCTCAACGACCGCTTCCTGTAATACCTCAAGTGCGATAGTGGGTACATCATCGCCCCTGGCAAGTCCCATACGTTGCACATAAGAACGCAAGGTCCCAAGCAAAGGTGCTGTATTCTCTGTAAGAAACATAATCAATTGCTGTTTCTTAGCATCTTCAACGGCAATTAGGGCCAATTGGTCCTTATGCCGGGCCGTCTCAGATTCCATCGACACATCCTTCTGGCCTGATAAAGAGATCTCTTCTTCTGTTCATGCTACTACATATTCAATTTGGGGGGAAGATTTGTTACATGGGAAACTCCAACACAAATGTGTTACGATACATTCATTCTTTCCCAGATCTGACACGTTTCATTGTTCAACATATATATTCGTAGAAAGGGGAACATCCATGCTACGCATTATCTATATGGGCACACCACAATTCGCCGTACCAGCGCTCACCGCACTCATTAAGGGGGCCAATCCAGGCAACCTTTTATCAGAGGGGTATGAGATCGCCACCATCATCACGCGGCCCGATAAACCTGCGGGCCGTGGACGCGATATCGTCTTCTCGCCTGTCAAACAGACAGCATTAGAACATGATATTTCTGTGTGGCAACCGGGCTCATTCAAAAAGGTGGAAAACAGCGATGCGCTGGCGATGTATGCCGCCGACCTCTATATCGTCGCAGCATTTGGGCAGATACTCCCACCACGTGTACTGGATCAGCCACGTTTTGGCACGCTGAATATCCATGCCTCGCTGCTTCCCAAATATCGTGGGGCCGATCCTATTGCTGAAGCAATCCTACAGGGAGACAAAGAGGCGGGTGTCTCTATTATGCAGCTTGACGCAGGTATCGATACTGGCCCCGTCCTGCTCAGACACAGTATTCCGCTCGCTGAGGATGAGACGACGAGGAGCCTGACCACAAGGCTGGCGAATCTAGGGGCACAGGCATTATTAGAAGCGTTACCGGGCTGGATCGCGGGAACGATTACTCCGGAGCCGCAAGATGAGCTACGAGCTTCCCATACTCATATGCTCAAAAAAGAGGATGGGGCCATCAACTGGCAACTTCCCGCCAGCGTACTGGCACGCCAGATACGCGCGTATGAACCCTGGCCCGGCACCTACACCCATTGGCGCGGGAAGCTGGTCAAGATTCTCAAGGCCCAGGCACGTACGGTAGAAGTGGATACAGACATTCCTCCCGGCACAGTCAGAATACAGGAAGAAGCTGGGCACCAGGTACTAGGCATCGTTACCGGGTCAGGTCTGCTTCTGGTCAAACAATTGCAATTAGAAGGGAAAAAAGCTATGAGTACTGAGGAATTTTTGCGGGGTTATGGACAGATTGTTGGACAGGTATTGGGGTAGGAACCCGATTGCATGACTCTGTCGGGAAAAGAGATTCGGACATCCAGCAAGGATCGGTGCTATGAGTCATCCCGAATTTTTTCTCTGGACGTTTTGCTCTTGGAACCCTTTCTCTCTGGACGCTTCGCCGCTGCGCGGCTCACCAGTTTTTTGATGAGGGTTGTGG
>JACDAE010000488.1 GCA_013695595.1 Ktedonobacteraceae bacterium
AAACTGCGCCCCTACACCAGCGGTGGGATGGGGGGGTATCTTGGGGTATGCTATACTTGAAAAATGTGTAGAGGTGTCTGCCCGATGCCATTCAAATAGTGAACATCAGGCGTAGGGGCGGTGGGAAAGATTATCGGGATGCGAATGGTATTGGGACAGGCCAGTAAAGCCATTTCACAATACAATAAGAGGTTGAAAATAGTGCACAATATTTTGACAAGCAGACCGGGAGCGGCAGACGAGGCGGGTATCGGAAAACGTGTGAAGCGAAGAGAAGATCCGCGCCTGATTACAGGTCAGGGCGCTTATGTCGATGATCTCAAATTAAACGGGCTCTTATATGTGCAGTTCGTGAGGAGCACTGAAGCACACGCAGACATCATCAACATTGATGCCAGTGCGGTGATGGCAACCCCTGGCGTACGGCTGGTGTTGACAGGAGCAGAGGTGAGCCGTGAAGTACACCCACTCCCAGTCAGGTGGGATACGCCGGGTTTGCGAAACAGAGAGTATCCTTGCATTGCCGAAGATCGCGTGCGCTACGTTGGTCAATTAATCGCCCTGGTTGTTGCGAATGATCCCTATGTCGCCGAGGACGCAGCACGGCTGATCAAAGTAGAATACACGCTACTGCCACCGGTAATTGACGTAGAGGAGGCATTTGCACCCGGTGCCACGTTGCTCTATCCCGAATGGGAGACAAATGAGACCTGCGATCCAGTGCATATGGGCATGGGAGATGTTGAGGGTGCGTTTGCTGAGGCTGATCGCGTCATCGAAGCCCATCTCTATAGCCACCGCTACAACGGCTTTCCCCTGGAGACGCGCGGATGTGTCGCAATCTATGACCCGGTTCAGGAATTGCTGACACTCCACAGTTCAACACAGGCACTCAATCAGGTAAGAACGGCGATCGCGAGCAGCCTGGACATAGGAGAAAACGCTATTCTTGTGAAAGCACAGGATGTGGGAGGCGGCTTCGGCGTCAAGGACCAGATCTACCCCGAAGAAGTACTGGTGAGTTATGTCGCGCGGAAATTGAGGAAGCCGATCAAGTGGATCGAGGACCGCACAGAATCTTTCTACGCCAGCACCCATGCCCGTGAGCAGGTGCATGATGTGCAACTGGCCGTCAAAAATGATGGTACATTGCTTGCCATCAGGGATCGCATTCTCTATGACGCAGGAGCCTATCACAACTCGCGTGGTGCGTTACCCTCTATGCTCACGGCAAGCTTGCTCCCTGGACCCTATATCCTCAAGGCAGCCGATATTGTCGTGCACCCGGTTGTCACGAATAAAGTACCATCCGGGGCGTATCGAGGCTTTGGTATGACCCAGGCAACCTTTGTAATGGAACGTATGATTGACATGGCGGCGGCAGAATTAGGCTTAGATCCGGCAGATGTGCGACGTAAGAATTTTATTCAGCCAGAACAGGTCTCGTCCTATACAACGGTAACCGGCACCACCTATGACTCAGGCGACTATCCAGAGGCATTGGAACGCGTCTTGCAGATGTTCGATTATGAAGGGGAGCGCAAGCGGCAGGCAGAGCTACGCACACAGGGACGGTATCTGGGCATTGGGCTGACATCGTTCGTCGAGAGCACCGGCTTTGGGCCATCCAAGTTTCAGCAGATGATCGGCTTTCTCATTCCCAGCCATGAGACCTCTCGCGTCGTGATTGATATGACCGGGAAAGTGACTGTGTACACTGGCATCATGCCTATCGGGCAGGGTACTCAGACGGCCTTCAGCCAGATTACATCTGAAACCCTGGGTGTGCCCCTCGAAGATATACGTATCGTCTATGGAGACACCGATATGTGTCCCTATAGCGGCCTGGCATCCGTTGCCAGTCGGGGCACTGCCGTTGGGGGAGCCGTCCTCCTGCTTGTCTGTAAACGCTTGCAGCAGAAAATGAAGCAGATCGCAGGTAATATGCTTGAGGCCGCCCCAGACGACATTGAGATACAGGTTGGCAAGTTCTCAGTGCGTGGAGTACCTGATAAAACGGTGTCATTGCGTGATGTCGCTCGTGCAGCCTATTTTAGCCACCATCTGCCAGAAGGAGAACAACCAGGCCTTTCATATACAGAGACATATGATCCTGTCACGGTCGCATTCGCCAATGCGGCCCATGCATGTCTGGTGGAGGTCGATCCTGAGACGGGCATCGTCGAAGTATTGAAATATGCCGTCATTCATGATTGCGGGACGATGGTGAACCCGGCGCTTGTCGAAGCCCAGATCCATGGTGGAATCGTCCAGGGTTTGGGAGGCGTTTTGATGGAAGAATTGCCTTATGATAAGGATGGGCGTTTGCTCGCGACAGACTTCACCCAGTATCATCTCCCGCGCGCGGCAGGCATTCCAGAGATCCAGATTGGGCATATGGAGACGCCATCGCCCAATATTCCAGGCGGTTTCAAAGGAGCTGGGGAAGGTGGCATCATTGGTTCACCTGCGGCCATCGCCAATGCGGTCGCTGATGCGATCGCACCGTTTGGCGTTACAGTGACTGCAACCCCTCTCACGCCGAATAATGTGTGGAAATTGTTGCATTCTCGGTAAAACTGGTAGGGACCAGGTTTATCGCATCCGATGCAATTTATTGGTTGAAATATACAATAAATTGCATCGGATGCGATAATGCTGTTTCAAAAATTGATGTAGATATCAACACGATCGACCAGATATCATCAGGGTAGGGAAGCCATTTAGTATTCCGTGGGATGCCATCGCGCGGCATCGGCCTGTCATGGGCCACGGAATACTAAATGGCTTCCCTACCCTGATGATATTTTCCCACAATGCAGGTATCTAGATTTCATTTTTAAAGAGCATAATCTGGTCCCTACCTATTTTTTGAGAGAGATCATCACGCCCCGGACAGCGTACCTCCAAGATAGAGGCGGCTGATCTCCGGATTGCCCAGGAGTTCGTCATGGGTACCCTCCAGACGTATCACGCCGCTCTCCATGACGACGCCATGGGTGGCAAGACCCAGACCGGTACGTACATTTTGCTCAACCAGGAGCACCGTTTTGCCCATCCGCTGCATCACTTTGACGGTTTCGAGCACCTGCTTCAACGTCTTTGGATCCAATCCCATTGAGGGCTCATCCAGCAGAATAAGGGGTGGATCGAGCATGAGGCAGCGTGCAAACTCAACCATGCGCTGTTGACCGCCAGACAGGCTACCGGCTTTCTCATTTGCCCGCTCTTTCACAACGGGAAACTGATCTTCGACCTGTGCCAGGCGGCGATCGACCAGAGATGCATCGTTCAACATATAGCCGCCTAAGCGCACATTTTCTCTGACCGTCATATCCTTAAACAGGCTATGGTTTTGCGGTACCTGGACGATCCCCAACGCCAATATCTGCCTGGGAGTCATACCGCCAATAGAGCGACCTTCAAAGGTGATAGTGCCCAGACGTGGCTTCAGGAGACCACTGACGGTTCGTAAGACTGTCGATTTTCCGGCACCATTTGGTCCTACGATGCAGGTAACCCCCCCCC
>JACDAE010000492.1 GCA_013695595.1 Ktedonobacteraceae bacterium
GGATATTAGAACGGATGTTCTCGCTTGTGGCGTGGGGCGTGGGGCGTCAACCAGAGAACAGAGAAGCAGAGAACAAGAGAAGGGCGCAGGGCGCAGGGCGCGAAAAGAGACAGGGGCAGCGGGTTGCAAGGGACAGAAGGGGAGCGTGTGATCACAGGGGGGAAGGTGGCTCGACGATAGGTACGGGCGCGTAGGCGCGTGGGCGTGGCACGTTGGCACTAGACGCGAGGAAAGAGAGCAGACTAGGAGGCGCAGCGGGGAGCAAGGGGCACAGCCTGGACGATCGAGGAACGGGCGAGTGGCGAGGAGGGAACGGGTAGACAGGTGGGCGCGTAGGCGTGCGCAGGAGTGCGGCACGCCCAGGCGAACAACGACAATGTAAGAGGATTGCTTCATGCACTCACCCGCTCAGTGGAACAAGCTGCCAGATCATGAACTGCCTGTTTAGGAAGACGCCATTCTCTATGCTTTTTTCTAACCACCTCAAAAGGAAGAAGCCCCTGATGGACATACTTTTGCACCTTCGTCTCACATACCCCCAATACCAGGGAAGCCTCTTTCATCGTATAATACTCACTCCAATTCTGACTATCTGGACGAAGTTGTACCATCGTGCGAGATCCAGACTTCACGACTGTTAGCACCGTTGAAAGTCGCTTTTTCGCAATGTGCTCAGCCGTATGGACCGTCACCTGTTTCACTCCCAGCAAGGACGCAACCACACGCTGTGACTGCCCACGACCTGCATGTTCCCCAATTCCATAGCGACGTTGAATAATTTCCCGCTGACGAGGGCCTAATTCCCGCTCAAGAACCTGTTGAACCATTTCATCAAATTGTCGTTGGTGCTCATCCTCATCAGGAATAGACTCCGCGTACACACTGGTAAAGGAATGGCGATCTTCCGCATCATCTTCACGAAGCAACCCTTGAAGACTCTCCATCCGCTGAAAGGACTCAGCATACAATGCATCTTCAACCTGCGCCTCACTGACCTCTAACCGAAGAGCCAAGTCAGAAACCGACAACGGTTCATTTGACACACGACACCAGTCCTTACAAACACGACGTATCCGAGAGCGCAAGCGAGCGACACTATCAGGAACATGTGACCATTGCCCACTTCCATAACCAGCATGCCAGAGCGCATGACGAATGCACACCCTTACCAGCATATCAAAAGGAATTGACGCTTTCGGATAGTCTTCAATTGCCTTGAGCAACCCAATATTGCCCTCATTGACCAAATCAAGAAACTCCATACCACACGATCCTTGACTTGCAGAGGGAGCTACCATACGAGCAAATTGCATCACGACTGGCTGATATCCTTCAACCAGTCGCTCACGTGCATGTTTCGTCAACATCTGTACATGAGCGTTCCCAGGCTCATAGGCTGCCCGCACCAATCGCTGAAGTAACCGTGCTTCTTCTTCTGTCTCTAATCGCTCAGTTACTTGTATCCATGCCACTTGGCGCAGATATTGATCACGCGCCATCAGGGAAATAGACCCGTTATCCTCATGCTGTTCATTCACAGGCATTGCTTCCATCGAGTAAAACCCTTTCCTGGAACGAGGCAGGTTCTCTATGGTATACTTCCCTTGAGAACCTAGCCAACGCTTTAGAACTGCAACCGCTATTCTCATCAGCTAGCTAGCGTGTTGGCACACATTAGCTAGCAACCTTGAACGCTCGACGACACGCCGCACACATAAAACCAGCCACTTGACCACGCCCCGGCACCTGGACAACCGTCCACCAGCACGTACGAGGTTTGCCGCACTGGCTACAATAGGTCGATTGACCTTGACTCATCAGATCATTCCTTTCTGTTAGGCAACGCGACGCCGCAAACGCCGATCGGCATTCACCAACACAAAATCAACGGGAGAGCGGAAGATATCCTCAAAATGCTCTTCTTGATGCAGATCAGCACACCTACCACAGACACGCAGGAAACCCGCAGCGTTCTTATCTGCTACAGAAACAGTCAAGGATGTTTCTTCTTGGCACACGTCACAAATTTTCATGTATCAGACCTCTATTCATAGAACCACTTGTACCAGCACTGACCTTACCCATACGCGCTACAAATGCTGGCGTTATGTGAAATTCAAAAATGTGAACTGTTAACTTTCACAATCAAAATATAACACACCTCTAATCTGTTTGTCAACCTTTTTGATGCTGATATTTTACTAAGTTCACATTTTTGATGTTCACATTATTACCATATTTCTCTATCATAACATTTTTAGATTTTGTTCCTATTCACAGTTCACATCTTTCGGTGTATAATAAGAAAAGGCAGGGAACCACCCACATTTACACCAGAAAGGGAAAACGAACATGCCAAAATTAAGCGACCGATACTACACAGGCAGAGAAGTGCAAAGAAAACTAGGTATCACTGAACCAGCTTTAAGAAATCTAGTTAATCAAAGGAAGATCAGAAAAATAACTCCACCGGGGAAACAATATGGAGTATATCTAAAAGAAGAAATAGACACATACGAGGAAAAATGGTTAGCTTTTCTTGCTGAAAAAGAACTACCCAAGACCACGTTTGAAATAGGCAAAATTTCAGACATGGAAAAAGTCTATGATATCGCTAAGCGTGCGATCACACCAGGAACAATGACTGCTGAATTGCGTAGCTCGTGGTTAGAGGCAAATCCAGAAAGTTGCTATGTTGTAAAACATGATGATAAAGTAGTAGCTTTTTTCCATCTCTTACCCTTAAAACACGAATGTTTAATGCAATTCATGGAAGGTAAAATTAGAGGCTGGAACATAACAGCCGATAATGTTGAAAAGTTTGAAGAGGACAAACCTGTAGAATGTCTAGCTATCATTGCCAGTGAACCGGACGTTAACGAGACAACACGAATGTACTATGTTACTGTGCTCTTACGTGGCCTTAGAAAGGAACTGCACAAATTAGGGAAAAGAGGCGTTATTCTCACCAAAATTTATGCAACCAGTGAGACACCTACAGGTATAGCAATGTCTATTCATGCAGGGATGGAAGCTTACGGGCCAACGATTGGTAAGAGATTAACATTCATCCTGGACGTAGCAACGTCTACATCTTTTTTAGCTAAATCATATAGAGAAGGTTTTAGTGAATGGCAAAAAGAGCACAGCCAGCCACCAAAAACTAACCGCAAAAACCGTATGTCGCCTAACAGTGACCAAACAAAAACACCTGCTTAAATACAGGCATAAGGCAGTCTTAGAGGATATATAATGGACGCTACAGATTTCAGGAAAACCCATCAAAAATGATAGCATCATTTCAAGACTGTCTCAAAACAAGAATATAAGATGCTAAAAAGAATGGAGCAAGAAGCCATGCAATCACCAAAATTTAACCTAGAAGACTACCCAACAGAAATACCCGCTATCACCTACTGCCGTGTATCTACAGACAGACAAGAAGAAGACGGAGAAAGTTTAGAATATCAAGAAGAAAAATGCCTACAATATGCCAAACTACATAACTACAAAGTCATTAAAGTAATAAAGGAGGTAAAAAGCGGGTATATACATTACAGTCTACGCGATCAGCTAGCTATTGCTCGACAATTAATACACGATAATCTAGCTAACGTATTAATTGTGTTTGACTTACGACGGCTTTCCCGTAACTTTGTTCATTCAGCTATAATTTTTGAGGAAATAGAACAAGCTGGAGGCTCTGTTGTCAGTGTTAGCGAGAACATCGACAATAGCCTCACAGGAAAGCTCATTCGATCTATTCTTGCTTGGAGCGCAGAATCCGAGCGTCACAAAATTGTTGAATATGCAAATCGGCACTGGCAGAACAGATTAGCACAAGGTTTACCTATGGCAACAGGAAGAACTCCATATGGATGGGACTGGACAGACGAAAATAAAACATCTTATAAGATTAATCCTGAGTTAGCCGCTATACGTTACTCAATGTTCTATATGTTTGTTGATCTAGATATGAGCTTAAGAAGTATCGCCCACAAATTCACAGAAGACAACATCTTACCACCATCAGCCACCCGACAAGAAAAGAAGATAGCAAAAGGATGGCATCCAGAGACCATACGTTCAATGATAATAGATGAAAAGAACATCGGAACCCTTACAATTTGTAAGGTGACTTACATACTCTCAGAAAGCGGGAAAAAGGTCGCTAGACCAAATAAAAACGTGCGAAAAATCCCAAATGCGCTACCAGGAATTATAGACATAGAGCGCTATAACAGAGCCATGCAAAAATTAGAATCAAACAAAATAGAAAAAAGCCATCCACCCAAAAAAGTAGAGGATTTCTTACTACGTGCAGGATACATCTATTGCAAAGAATGCGGAAATAGGATGCGTACGACAACAGAAAAGAAAAGAGGACACGAATATCCCTACTACCAATGCGGGAACTATAATAACAAATATATAGCATGTAATGCACGTACACGCATCAATGTACCGGCAGTAGACAAAATAGTATGGGAAGAATGTTGCCGCATCTTTGAACGACTAGAACTTATTCAGGAGGTATTAGAAAAGGAAGCAGAAAAAGCAGTACGAGAGATTTTAAACGATACTACTGCAAATAACCATATCCTACAACTAGAAACAGAAATAAACTATGCAAAGGAGGAAAAAAAGAGACACACAGAAGGAAGCTACTACTACAACCTCATAACACCAGATATTCAGAAAAAGGAAGAACAACTACAAAAATACAGGGAAGAAGCCCAAAAATCAACCCCCTTTATAAACCGAGCAGACGCATACAAAAAACGAATCCAGAGTTTCATTGACTTTCTCAATACCATGAAAGGGAAATATCAGCAAGCCGATTATAAAGAAAAAAGAAATGCCCTCTATATTCTAGGCGTTAAAGTATACATTAACAAACTACCACAGATTAACAAACTACCACACCAAGAGTATATAATCCCAAACGAAAAAATACGCATAACTTATTCACCAATTCTGACAGGTGTCCAGCTATCCAAGGATAATTCATGGCAAGAGCCTGCCGATCAAGATGAGCAACAACCTACTTTGTGGCAGTAACCATCCAGTTTTTATGACCCTTGCTCTCTATATAAGGGCACAGTAAAATAAAATGTTGTGCCCTTGTTTATGGTTGTATCGAAATCAATTGTGCCACCGTGCTGATCAACAATCAAGCGTGCAATTGAGAGGCCCAGGCCATAGCCACCCATCTTCGACTGCTCGCTATGATTCGACTGATAAAAACGCTCAAAGATATGTTGATGATCCTCCACAGGAATACCGTACCCTGTATCAGCAACTGTGATCATTTCAAATTGCTCGTTATAGGGATGAACGCTTACCGTGACAGTACCACCCGGAGGAGTGAACTTAATCGCATTCGAGACTAGATTATTCAACACTTGCTTAATCTTCTGCGGGTCTGCATAAAGCAAGGGAATATCAACAGCAATATCCTCGCGCAACTCAACACTGGCCTTGAACGCCTGAGGTTGCATACTATCAATTACCTGCCGTACCAGGCTGCGAAATTGTGTTTTTTGCTGCTTGACCTCAAATTGTCCCAGGTCTGAACGCGTCATAAAGAGGATATCTTCGACAATGGAGATCAGTTGCTGCACACCTTCTTGTGTATATCCCAGGTAGATCTGCTGCTCATCGGTTAGAGCACCCATATGCCCTTGCAAAATCAGTTCGATAAAACCATGGACCGAATTGAGGGGTGTGCGTAGCTCGTGGGATACCATAGAGATGAAATTCGAGCGCACACGATTAGCAACTTTGAGCACTGACATATCTCGTGTTGTAAAAACTACAGCATAATCCTTACCAGTCGCAACAGGCGTCACACTGGCTGATACCTCATACTCGTGCTCAGGTCCAACGCCGAGAATTAATTCCTCATTCGCTAACGATTTTTTGTCTTGCATTACACGTACAAGGGGACAGCTCGAGGTACCGCAAAGTTCCATGCGGTTCAAATTTTGACAGCATAATACATGCATGCATTTTTGCCCAATGGCTTCATCTAGCGGACGCCCAAGGGCTAAAACCGCAGCAGGGTTTAGATCCTGGATAGTAAAATCTTGATCAAGCGCAATAATTGCATCTGAAGTGCTAGCCACTAGCTCCTCTAGATAAGCGTTCCGTACTTCTGTCAGGCTACGCTCAGCTCGCTCTTCATAATTTTGCTTATCCTCTTGCACCGTTGGTTTCTCTTTTCCTTGCTCTTCTGGCTGCTGTTTGTATACACGCTTCCTCACACCTGCCCCCTATTTCCCAAGAAATTTATAACCTACACCTCGAACAGAAATTATGTGTTGCGGTTTATCGGGATCTATCTCCAATTTCACGCGTAAGCGACGCATATAGACATCTACGATATTACTGTTATTCTCATTGTCATTCCATACTTCTGCCAATAATTGATCTCGGTTAATTACTTGACCTGAGCTACTCATTAACACACGCAACACATACATTTCTGTTGGTGTGAGCGTGATTGCAGCTCGTCCAGGAACCACCACTTTCAACTCCGCTGGAAACAGTTCAATTAATCCACCCCGTATACTTTGCGCCCCCATCTTCCCATTCTTCTTTATACGACGCATTACTGCTTGAACACGGGCGACAAGTTCTTGATGATTGTATGGTTTACAAATATAATCATCTGCGCCAATGTTAAAACCTTGCAACTTCGCCTCGATCGTATCCTGCGCGGTCATAAAAATAAGCGGGATCTCATAACCTTCGTTACGCAATTTCGCTGAAAACTCAAAACCGTTAATATATGGCATTGTCACATCCAGTATTAACAGATCCGGCTCACGTTTTTGAATCATCAGCATCGCGCCACGCGGATTATCTGCAGTTTCGACCTCATAGCCTTCCTTACTGAGGACAAACTGTACCAGCGTGTTGGCAAAATGGTCGTCATCAACAACCAGGATGTACACAGTCTTCCCCTCTTCTTCCTATTTCAGGTTACTATGCACCTTCTATGGACAATTTTAATTCTTAGAAGTACAATACTTATAATTTCCACCCGTAGATATTCCCCCTATAAGCCCACTTCGCGCTTCTGCTCAAAATTTGTTCCACATTGTACACGCCTGACTTTATCTATAAACAAGCATGTATTTACAAAATGTAACCCGATTAAGCAATCGTGCTAAAAACAATTTGACAAGAGAAATGTTCAACTGCATATCGATAGATTATAGATACGCACGTGTTTCGTATGGTACACTCAGGACACTCCAAATGTCAAGTTGACATCTTTATTGCACGTAATTTCTCCAGGTATATCATCAAGATGGCAACGTCTGCGGGAGTAACTCCCTCAACGCGGGAGGCCTGCCCAACCGTGCGTGGCCTTGTACGTGCCAGCTTCTGCCTGGCCTCCGTACGCAGGTGCTGCACAAGTGCATAATCAATTGTCTCCGGCATCCGCATCTCTTCCAGACGTTGTGTGCGTTGCACCATCTGTTCCTGCTTCCGTACATAATGCTCGTATTTGACCTGCAATTCGACCTCTTCAGCAGTGTCAACCGGGAGCTCTGGCAAAGGAGCAATACTATGCGCAAGCGTCTCTTCTGCTTCTCGCTCAGTATCAAATACTCGCCCGACATCAAGCAGATGTATCACATGCGCAATCTGTTGGTACCGTACCTCTGGTCTGCGCAACAGATCCCGTGCACTCAACATCTGTCCCAGTGCAGCAATACCAGCTTCCTGAATGCAGCTTTCAACCTCGCGCGACGAGGTAAAAATGGTTGCCTCTAACTGACTTAGCGTGCGTTGAATCATAGCGCGCTTTTTGACAACCTGCTCATAACGCACACCATCGATGAGACCGAAGCGATATGCGTGATCACTCAAGCGCAAATCTGCGCTCTCTGGACGCAGGAGTAGGCGATACTCAGCTCGTGATGTGTGGAGACGATATGGTTCACTCATCGGGCGCGTCACCAGGTCATCAATCAATACACCAATATAGGCTTCATGGCGTCCCAGAACAAATGCCTCTTCTCCGCGCACATACAAAGCAGCATTAATCCCTGCCATAATACCCTGTGCTGCTGCCTCTTCGTATCCAGAAGTACCATTGATCTGCCCAGCCATGAAAAGCCCGGCTGCTACCTTCGTCTCAAGAGTCGGCAATAACTGATGTGGCGGGACATAGTCATATTCGACTGCGTACCCAACGCGCATCATCTCAGCATGCTCCAGAGCAGGAATGCTACGCAGCATCTCTATCTGCACATCCTCAGGCAGACTGGTATTCATCCCCTGTACATAGACCTCGCTTGTACGCCATCCCTCAGGCTCCAGGAAGATCTGATGCGAGACTTTATCAGCAAAACGGACGATCTTATCCTCAATCGATGGACAATAACGCGGCCCAATCCCTTCGATAATACCTGTGTAGAGCGGTGAACGATGCAGATTGTCACGAATAATCTGATGCGTTTTTTCGGTTGTACGCACCAGGTAACAGGGCAATTGCGGTCGCCAGCCATGCAGGTCTTCATCCATTACGGGATAGATTGGATTAGGATGCCCACCCGGCAATTGCACATCTTCACGTGCGGTGACATCCCGCGAAAAGTAAAGTGGTACTTGACTCCCAGGCTGCCGTTCTGTTTTACTAAAGTCAATCGTACGCGCATCGATACGTGGAGGTGTACCAGTCTTAAAGCGTCGCATCTCCAGACCCAGTGCCTGCAATGAAGTGGAGATACCCAACGCGGGACCTTCCCCTGCACGACCACCGGGTTGCGTCTTCTCGCCTACCACGAGCCGCCCATTAATAAAGGTGCCCGTCGTCATGATGACCGCACCCGCCTGGTAACACCAACCATTGTTCGTCATGACGCCCGTGATAACGTGCCGTCCGTCTTCTCGCATGTCGCTGAGCAAGTGTGTAATAGTCGCCTGCTTCAGTTCCAATCCGGGTTGACTCTCCAATACAAACTTCATTGCCAGGCGATAGGCTTGTTTATCGCATTGTGCCCGTAGAGCCTGTACCGCTGGACCTTTACTGGTATTGAGCAAACGTATCTGAATGAACGTGCGATCAGTATTGCGTGCCGCCTCGCCGCCGAGCGCGTCAATCTCCTTCAGAAGATGGCCTTTTGCGGGTCCGCCCATCGATGGGTTGCACGGCATCAACGCAACGCTGTCCAGATTCATTGTCAACAACAGAGTTTTTCTGCCCATACGCGCACAGGCCAGAGCCGCCTCACATCCGGCGTGGCCTGCACCCACCACAATGACATCATAGACTCCTCTCACCAAGGAGACGGGAGTCGTAATATCGTTACTCATCGCACATGCACCTGATCGCTTCCTTAATGCCCGACTGCGCCCGACATTTTAAGATATATTTGAGAATACTGAAATGAATATGAACGAATTTTCACACCTACACGATTTGTATTATGCCCCACCCACTTCCTCACGTCAATATTTTGAGCGTAGGCTAGTATTTTTCGTTGTTAAGGCCGCTTGTAAGGTGTGAAGAGGGTGTATCGGAAAGAGCGGAAACAGTGATCTTCATGCCATGCTTGGCTGCGTGTATGATAGGGCAAAGAGTTTTTGGGAAGAGCTTTTGCGCAGCGCATTTTAGCAGAAAAAATTGTTGACGAAAACGTCGTGACATGATAGTATCATGTCATTATATAAGGGGCGATGGCGGAATGGTAGACGCCGGGGACTTAAAATCCCCTGACCGCAAGGTCGTGAGGGTTCGACTCCCTCTCGCCCCACCCCTCTTTCCCTCTCTACAATCCCATCACAATGGGCATAAAAACATAATCATCCCTGTTTTAATCTATAGAGATTCTGTTTTCTGGCTCATGTCCATACCATCGAACCAGGATATACGTAAAATTGATTGTAAGTGTGTGAAGATTCACTAAAAATACAGCCGCAAGAAAAATAGTCGCATTTGTAGCGCGCTTATTCTCACTACAGTCTCTCTCGCGGCTCGAACATGAACATCGTGTAATGACAAAACAGCAATTTCAGCAGTTATCGGGGTAGAGCGGTGCAATTATGAGAGTGAATTCATTTTTTACTTGCCTGCTATCTTGCTTAACGGAAGTACCTGCCCCTTGTCAGCGTGTCATTGACGTGTTACACTTCAAAAAAGATTACAACTTTTTTAGCCGCAGTTCGTAGATATACATTGAGGATGACATGCGTTATCTTCTTGAACTATAAATGAGCAAGTAATGAGCGGTGATAAATGTTAGAATCAACAATAAACGCTTCAAATATGCTGGGAGGTGTGGGTTCGTTAGCGCAACCAGCACGAAAATCACGTCGTAGTCAGGGTAATGGGACAACAACAGGGATTGCAGGTGCACAGGGTATATCAGGCGCAAACTACGGGCTTGGGACCACAACGAAAACAGGAGCTATTGTGGAATCGATGAGCGATGCGGCGCTTGTCGAGTTGGTTCTCAGTGGAGATCAGGATGTTTTCGCTGTGCTTGTCGAGCGTTATAAGGATGCTGTGCAAAATCTCGCTTACCGTATGTTGGGAAATACGACGGAAGCCGAAGACGTAACACAGGAAACATTTGTACGAGCCTATACACAGCTTGCTACATATAAGTCCGCGCACAAATTTAGTACCTGGTTGCTCTCAATTGCCTCACATTTGTCAATTGACCAGTTGCGTCGACGCCGTTTTCTCGCATTACCACTCGAAGATGTTCCTTTCCTGGAATGGATTGTTGACGCCGGAGTCAGCCCAGAGCAATCAGCTTTGCAAGGAGAACGGCAAGACGAGATCCAGGACTACCTGCAACGTCTACCAGCAAAATACCGTGCCGTCATCGTTTTGCGCTACTGGCATGATTTTTCCTATGAAGAGATTGCCAGTGCATTGAATCTGACCCCTCCGCTGGTCAAAGCACGTTTACATCGTGCCCGTGAATTGCTGGCCCGTTATATACATCAGAAAACTGAAAACGAGGAGGAACCGGTCGATGCGCTGTCGCGACGCTAAAAATTTTATAGCTGCTCAGCGTGATGGCGATCTAGCGGAGTCGGATGTACTGGCATTGCAGGAGCACATGAAGCTATGCCAGGAGTGTTGTTCTCTTGAACAACGACAACGAAGTCTCGACACCTTACTTAATTCTTCGGCCCCTCAAACACCTGTAAAAAAGGCTCATGTCTCGACCGAACATATTATGCTGGCAGTAGAACAACATCGCCAGATATCGCAGCAATTAGAGGATATTCGTCAACAGCAACAAACGCGTGTAGCACATCTACGTCCGGTTGGTGCTGCGACTGCCGCGATCATCTTCTTTACGCTGGGTAGCGTTCCGCTCTTGTTGTTTGCAGTTATTCTCATTCAGAGTGATCTGCTGGTCAAGGCCGTCTCTTCGCCTTTGAATGGTATTATTGATATGCTCTTTATCAGCGGGCAATATGTACAGACAGAGTTGCTCTGGGTAACCCGTAACAACTTGCTTTTATCCGCGATGGCATTCGCATTTGTGGTTATGATGGGAGTCTGGCTCCGCCTGATGCGTCATCCACAGGAAACGTAACGGGCATACATCATGGTCAGCAATCTGATTGTGATAGGAGTTCCAGTATGTTAAAAATTGATCACAGATATCGGTTTTTACTGACGCTGCCAGGAGTAGTGCTCTTCGTGGCGTTATTCATAGGGAGTGTGGAAGCTCTATCGGGAGGATCGTACGTTGCCCTGGCTGCCGTTCAACAAAACGGTCAGTTAGTTGATAATAGTACAGATTGTACGGGGACGCATCAGACACCCTCTTTCGATAGTGTGGTGGTAGTGAATAGTGGAGAAGTGATTTGCAGCAATGTCACCTCATTTGGAGGTTCGGTGGTGATTCAGGGGGAAGTCAGGGGGAATGTAGTTACGTTTAATGGAGATGTTGTAATCAATGGAAAAGTAGATGGTAATATCACTCTCTATGGTGGCAATGTTCTCTGGCAGGATGGAGCTCACGTGAACGGGGATATTCATGTTTGTGGTGGCCATTGGTTAGGTACAACCTCGCGTCTGCATGGTTCAGTCGTCGATTGTACCAGAGATGCGGGTCAACTCGTTCTAGGGGATGGGGGAGGCAGTTTTCGCTTCTGGTCTATTCTTACCTGGATCGCGTTAGGTCTGTTTCTAACCTCTTTGTTACCTGAACATGTTATGATCGTTCGTACAACAGTGAAAAGCAAGATGCGACGTAGTCTGGTTCTCGGTTTACTTACCGTCCTGCTAGCACCTGCTGTCCTTGCCGTGCTGATTGCACTTATTATCTCTCTTCCCCTGGCGATTCTTGTCGCCATCGGACTTGTCGCCGCATGGGCGTTGGGGACGGTTGCAATCGGATGGATCCTTGGTGACTATATTCTGCGCATCCTGGCTCTCCATCATAATAAGCGTTCAATGCAGGTAGTAGTGGGATTGGCGGCACTTGCCCTGGCCGGATCTCTCCCCTACATCGGATGGTTTGTGAGTATCGGAGCTGGACTGATCGGGTTGGGAGCCGTCTTCTTGAGCCGTTTTGGAACACGGCTCTACAGTCAACCCAAACAGCCCCTTTCACTCTAAAATCATCTGTCTTGCTCAAACAGCTTGACAAGCTTGCACTTCTCCTTACAAAGTTGAAAGGAATGCAAGCTCATATTGAGGAAATATCCTCTCTATTCGTTGCAAGATTTCATACCTGGGGCATTATTGTACACAAAATCAAAAAAAACTGGAATTATGAGACGGACATTTACGATCCCTTACATCGTGAGATGACCGCCGAGGTGAACATGAGCATTGATGTTGAACTTACAGACCTGGCCTATGGAGGCGATGCCGTGGGCCGCTATGAGGGTCGTGTCTTGTTTGTCCCAGGAGGGATTCCTGGCGAGCGCGTTCGAGTAGAAATTGTCGAGGAACGTCGGGGGCACGCTCGCGCTAACCTGATCGATATCTTGCGCCCTGCTCCCGAACGCGTTGAGCCTGCCTATCCGCTGATGACTGACTGTGGCTGCCAATGGCAACATATCTCTTATCCCGCGCAGCTTACCTGGAAAGCTCATATCGTACGCCAGTTACTCGTACGTATAGGCAAACAAGCGGACGCACTCGTCCATCCCACTATTGGTATGCCCCCTGGGATCTCTCCATGGCATTATCGTAATATCGCTTTATTTACCGTTGGGCCTTCCGGTGAAGTGGGTATGAAATTAACCGAAAGCCATGATGTTGAAGATCTTCCCGATTGCCCCCTTCTCCATCCAGCGCTCGATCAGGTCTATCAACTTGTACGCGCAAAACTGATGGACTATTTCGGGGACTCGCTTGGTGAGATGATTCAGGCTTTCACTTTGCGCGGGGCAATTGGTGCCGTAAGTAATTCCACTACGGCAAGCACTACCGTTAAAGCCGTCCCAACACTCTTGATCATTCATGCCAGACCTGGCTCTATGATCGAAAATCCACAACAACTTTCGCAAGAACTTATGACCATTGCACCTGGTATCGTTGGCGTGATTATCGAACGTGTGGGTGGCCGCTATGGTCGCGTTTTTTCAGGGCAGGAGTTTCTGACAGATATCGTGCTGGGACGGCGCTTCCGCGTCTCCGCTGACTCTTTCTTCCAGGTCAACCTGGTGCAAACTTCGGTCCTCGTCGAACGCGCAATGGCGATGCTTGAACCACAACGCTCAGAAATAGTATTGGATGGCTACAGCGGAGTAGGACTCTTCTCGGCGTTCCTCTCTGCACGTTCCGCACGCGTCATCGCCATTGAATCACAACCAAGTGCAGTCATGGATGCTCGTGCCAGCTCTGCCCTGAATAATCAGAACAATATGACCGTTCTGGAAGGCACTCTGGAACGTATCCTCGGCCAACTCCACTATAGACGCGAACGTGTTGACCTGGCCCTGGTTGATCCACCACGAGCTGGATGCCATCCTAAAGCATTACAGGCTCTACAGGTGCTTTCACCACGCTCCATTTGCTACGTTTCATGCGACCCAAGTACCCTCGCACGTGACATTGCAACATTATGTTCTACAGGGCGCTACCGTCTGGTTGCTGCCCAACCAATCGACATGTTCCCCCAGACCTATCATATCGAATGTGTCGCCTTGCTCACCCGCGTTGGAAATAGATAGTTCCAGCGCATATTAAATAGGAGGGTGCGGTTTCCATATTTATGATATCCTCATAAATATGGAAACCACACCCTCCTTTTTAGTGGTCAGATATAAGAAGGCCTCTTGCTCAATACTACTTCAATTTTGCTTCCCGGCACCATCAAAGTGCCTGGAGGGGGACTCTGATGCATTACAAGACCAGGAGCCATATTAGCCGTAGCTTCTGCCTCGCTAAATATAGCCACATCCAGGCTATACTCTTGTGCCATCCCCATTGCCGTGACAATATCCTTTTCACGTAGATCTGGCGCGCCAATAGTCTTCGTCGTCTCCTCTAATTTGGAAAACACGGTATCGAACCACTTTTTCAGATTATCCTTCTCATCATTTGTCTTCTTGACCTTATCTTCTTTCTCTTTATGGCTTTTAATACCCTGAATCTCGTCCTGCAAAATGAAAGGATGATCAACGTTAGCGAATACAATATCTGGACTATTGCCTGGTGTCTCTATATAAAGGTTCCCAATATCCAGAAAACGCTCCAAAATATTCGGTACTTTCACCTTGGTATCGCGTATGCTCTTATACTCCGTCTCAAGGCGCGTCTCGAAGAAGAAGATGAAGTTACGATTAACATCGATGATACGTCGGTTCGTAAGAATATACACATCATCAACATAGTTCGCATAGATCAAAAAAAGTGCAATCAGTAAGATCAACACTATTACACCCATAATCACCCACCAGTATGTCAGTACACCAGCAGGAAGACTGGAAGCTGCCGGTGTAATAAGCGCAATTGGCAGAATAATGAGGAGCAACAATGCAGGGATCGACAGATTGCGCCAGAGAATATACCGCGAGCGCTGTACATACTTGACAGTATACTCGCCGGAAACATAACGCACATCGGCACGCACATTCAAGGGACCTCCGAATGTACGCCGTGGCCCCAGAAAGCGAGCTTCATTACGAGGAGGCGGGAGTTCATCATCCACATTCGGCAATTTAGGCACAGGTGCATTCTTCGCCAGGCTCTCGATAACATCGGCCAGATTTTTGTTCTCCGGCACTGGTGGCGCTGGCTCGTCCTTCTTTTTCGACTTCAGATCGTCTGATACGCCCTGAATAGCATCACGTACCTGCTTTGGATTCGGCACATCCTTCAAGTAGAAATCTCCACCCGTCAGATAGATATGCACAGTTCCATATCCAAGCAAGAAACCAAGCATTGATTCTACACCGGTACCCACCTGCTGCACTTTATCAATAGATGTCTGCTGCCGCGTCGGTTCAAGCAGGCCATGCGCGTTGATAATGCGCTTATTACTAATAATGTATGAATCAAACCACCAGGAAAGTAGATCCTTATATGCAAACCAGATGCCAGTTACGATAAGCGTGATCACGGCGACCACGCTTAAAACAGACCATAGGGTGGCCTGTTTGGGTAGCACAGTCGCACCCCATAGGATAAGTAAAAGTGCGATTACCGAACCCACTGCTGGTAATGCAGGCCTGACGAGAAACCACCAGTGTTTGCGCACAACTAAGCGCACAACTTCATCCGGCTGTTGTCCTGAAAAATGCCAGTGCTTGTCACGTCCACGTCGAAAATGTAGAATATCTAAGCTGAAGCCTCGCCTCCCGGCACGCCAATCCGCCCTGGTACTCGCCGAAGCACCACCTGCTGCCTGTTGCCTGGTTTTCCTGGCCATATATCACCTCAACGTCTGGATCTATCATGCAAGTCTCAAAAACAGAACTACACTATCCACACTACTTCTTTGCTGGTCTCTTCGCTCTGGCCGCAATGAGAGCAATGATAACCGCTACAATTGCGATCACGACAATCACCGAAACATAATTAGCGGGATCGGGCGACTGCAACGCAACAGTGAAGATCGAATGTCCATTTGTATCTTTGGGAAAAAAGCTGCCGAGATATACCAGCACAAACGCGCCTGAAATCATTGCTGGTATGATACCAAAAAAACGATCCGACGGCGTTGCAGGCTTAGGGAATATTTTATTGCCTATCAGATACCCTACAACGACGATGACGGCAAAAAGCAGCAATGGCCCCCATGGACCTAGCGCATTCGCAACCGGTTGAACTACGGGATTAGCTGACGTCTGTGAACCAGTAATCAAAAGACCAACCATACTGGGAATACGGACTAAAAAACTGCTTACCGTCTTGAAGTTTCCGGGATTTACCAGAAACACCCCCAACAAAATAAATATCAGAGAAATCAATTCACGCCGCCAACCACGTTGAAATCCCAGGATAATGAAGACGAATATAGCTACAAAAAAACACTGCTGGTCTGTAAATGGCAAAGATGACATAACTTTCATCTCCACTCTAATGTCAGAGTCAACGCGGTACGAGATGGCTCTGCGAGAACGGTTCTCCGTCCAACTCTCCCTGAAATCCTGCTCATGCATTCATAATACCACACCTTCCCTGCCAAAACATAGATAAAAAGCATCACTTTTATGTAACAAGTGTCTTAGACAGGGCATTATAATAGTCCTGCTCAACGACTGAAAAAGACAAAAACTCGTATCTTTCGCTAGAATGTGATATACTTTAGGAAGGTAGGATCAAATTTTCTAGACCCCTCCCGACCGCTCATACGAGCACTTCAACCCGATCCGACATCGCCTGCTGGCTAAGTCTACTTTTTGGTGAGGACGTGTTTTTTATGGAACCTGGCAATGTTAAACCTGTCAATATCGTTGATGAAATGACCACCGCCTATCTCGATTATTCTATGAGTGTAATCGTTTCTCGTGCACTTCCTGATGTACGAGATGGGCTGAAACCGGTACATCGCCGTGTCTTATATGCTATGGATCAAATGGGCCTACAATCTACGAAACAATTCCGTAAATGTGCAGGTACCGTTGGCGAAGTGTTGAAGAGCTATCACCCACACGGGGATGCCGCCGTCTACGAAACCCTGGTCCGCATGGCTCAACCGTGGTCAATGCGCTACCCACTCGTACTTGGGCAAGGCAACTTCGGCTCCGTGGACGACGATCCTCCCGCTGCCATGCGTTATACTGAGGCTAAAATGGCGGCTATCGCCGATGAATTGCTGCGTGATATCGATAAAGATACGGTGGATTTCGTTCCCAATTATGATAATCAAACCGAAGAACCCACGGTTATGCCTGCACGCTTACCTAACCTGCTTCTTAATGGCTCAACTGGTATCGCTGTTGGCATGGCTACGAATATCCCCCCTCACAACCTTATCGAGATCTGTAATGGCATCATCCACCTGATCGATGATCCGGATGCTACCACTGAAGATCTTTCGCGCATCATTCGCGGACCTGACTTCCC
Source organism: Ktedonobacteraceae bacterium (assembly GCA_013695595.1). Classification (GTDB taxonomy): domain Bacteria; phylum Chloroflexota; class Ktedonobacteria; order Ktedonobacterales; family Ktedonobacteraceae; genus JACDAE01. The sequence goes on from JACDAE010000492.1 coordinate 17,513, forward strand.
TACCGGTGGGATCATTCAGGGACGTGAGGGTATACGTAACATGTATGCCAATGGGCGTGGCCGCGTTGTGCTACGTGCACGCACAAATATAGAGGAGACCGAGCGTGGACGCATCAGTATCATCACGACGGAACTTCCCTATCAGGTAAATAAAGCTGAGTTGGTGCGTAAGATCGCCGAGCTGGCACGCGATAAAAAGATCGAGGGCATCGCTGAAGTCCGCGACGAGTCCGACCGTAATGGTATGCGCATGGTCGTCGATTTGAAGCGCGACGCCAATCCGGATAGCGTACTGAATTCTCTGTTTAAATATACCGCAATGCAAAGTGCTTTCAATGCAAACATGCTTGCTCTGGTAGACCGCCAACCACGCACATTAATGCTGAGAAACTTCTTACAATATTATATTCAGCATCGCGAAGAGGTTCTTACACGCCGCACAAAATTTGAACTTGCAAAAGCTGAAGCACGTAAACATATCCTGGAAGGCCTCAAAATCGCGCTCGACAATCTTGATGCTGTGATCAGTACAATCCGCAGTTCACAGAGCGAGACCGCTGGCCTGATCGAAGAATTGCGTCAGCAGTTCGGCTTCTCAGAAGAGCAAGCCCGCGCTGTTCTGGATATACGCCTGGCTCGTTTGGCTGGTCTGGAACGTCAAAAGGTTGAAGAGGAACTCGCCGGTCTCTTGCAGACAATTGCATACTTACAAATGCTACTCAGTGACATCAATGAGCTACGTAAGATTATTAAAGAAGATCTTGCGTATCTGAAAGAGAAGTACGGCGATCCTCGTCGTACAGAGATCACCGAAGATGAGGCCAGCATATTCAGAGATGAAGACCTCATTCCTAATGAAGAGGTCGTCGTAACACTGACAGAAAAGGGCTACATCAAGCGCCTTCCCTCAAATACCTATCGGGCTCAACGGCGCGGTGGGCGTGGTATCACAGGCATGGCAACACGTGAGGATGATGCAGTACGTCAACTCCTGGTCACCCATTCCCATGATAGCCTGCTCTTCTTTACCGATAGAGGGCGCGTCTTCCGGCTCAAAGTCTATGAATTGCCCGACACCAGCCGTACGGCGAAGGGAGAACACCTGATCAATCTGATCTCCATTGAGCAGCGCGAACGCGTCACGGCCATCGTCTCCGCGCCCAAAGGTGTTAGCCACGATTTCATGATTGTTGCGACCCAGAAGGGTGAGGTGAAAAAGACCTCAATGGAAGAATTTGAGGTGGTGCGCCGCCAGGGACTGATCGCGATGGACCTTGAAGAAGATGATGAACTGATCGGCGCAAAGCTAGCTGGTGCCGATGACAATGTTCTCCTCATTACCGCTCAAGGGCAGGCCATCCGCTTCACTGTCGCGGAACTACGCTCTGCCTCCCGTACCAGTGGAGGTGTCCGTGGTATTCGTCTGTTGCCAGACGATAAAGTCGTCTCGCTCAATCTTACTCCTGAGAACAGCGAACTGCTCGTCGTCACTGAATATGGTTATGGCAAGTGTACTCCTATAGAGGATTACCCACGTCACAGCCGTGGTGGTAGCGGTGTTATCACTTTGAAGGTGACAGAAAAGAACGGGCGCGTTACAGCCGCACGTATTATCACGGAACTGGATAGTGATTTGATGATCATTTCCTCCGGCGGGGTCGTTATACGCATGGATGTCGCCAACATCATTCGTGGTGGTCGTGCGACTCAAGGTCGTTTGATGATGAACCTTGGAGAGGGCGATACTGTCGTCGCAGTTGCCACCACAAACGGCAAAAAGCAGGATGATCTGAGCGACACTGATGAAGAAGAGTCGATTGAGCCTGAGGGTGAGTTGGAACAGGATGCAGCCATCGTAGGAGAGGAACCAGTTTTGCCTGGAACCGATACTCCGATCGAATAAACAATGTAAATTAAGACGGGCTTGTGAACCGCGCCCGTCTTAATTTACATTCAACGATTTCACCTCACGGCGTATCTTTCGCCCCTGCCGCACCTGCTGCGCCGCCATACGATCCTTGTGCGCCTCTAACTTGATCAAAGGAAACGGGCGGTGAAACTGCTTATCCAGATCTTCGGCCTTCTCCTCCGAAAGATCGGCACGCCTCTCGTATGCATGAGCCAGTATATCACGCTTCACCGTATCCTCGGCTTGCAAAAGGAGCAAATAGGCAAGCGTAAAATCGGGCTTCCCCTGCTCTGCATAGGTATCTGCACACATGAAAACGTCGGCCCCTTGTTCTAAATCTTGCCGGGCATGTTCAACAAACACATCTTTCAGCGAACCGCTATAAAGTTCTGCAAATGTTCCAGGCATTATACTTCATTCCTCATTTTATAAAGCATCCTTCTACCATTTCAATAAGATATAAATCGATCTTGTTATAGCGTATTATATATCACCAAGAGAAGATTTTTCTCTCATCAATACAGAATCTCAGTAAAAAGACGTATGTATAACTCAAAAATACACACTTTTCCCAAAAATTTCCTGGCTATATCCTCTCGTTACTAGCTATTTTCCCGACAGTACCTTTGTTGCAAAATTTTTGTTCCCTGTGCTATAATCCTATAGGTATAATAAGAGAAGAGACAGATGGGATAGAAAATGAAACAACAGCCTCCCCCGCCCTCTTTGTGGGGATCCCTGGGGGCGCTGGCCGGAATGGGCTTCACGATAGCGGTCCCCATCGTATTTTTTACCGTCCTGGGAAACTACCTTGACGGCCTTATCCATACTGGATCATTGTTTGTACTACTCGGGCTGCTGCTTGGCCTGATCACGGGAACATATGGCGCATACCGTTTATTTAAGAGCGTCTTTAATGAAGATAGACGGAAGACCCATTAAGAACCACTGGACTGGCAGGGCTCGGCGAGTAGGGAGGATGCCGAGTGCAAATCTGGAAACTTCCTGTAATAAAAATAGCCCCGGATATTATATTTCATATTGGGGGCTTTCAGGTCACCAACACGCTTCTTGCTACATGGATCACCATCGTCGCCTTGATTGCCGTGTTCTTCTTTGGCACACGTCGCCGCGACCTTATCCCCTCTGGCTTGCAAAACTTCCTTGAATGGGCAGTTGAAATGCTAATGGGGCTGGTCGTAGGTGTTTCAGGTCAGGAAAAAGGAAGACGCTTTTTCCCACTGGTTGCCACGTTCTTTCTCTTTATCTTCACTTGTAATCTTCTGGATATTATTCCAGGCGTAGATACAATTGGAGCGATTGACGTGCCAGCAGCCACTGCCGCTGGTGGGGGTCAACCATTGCTTGGATTTCTGCTCACTGGAAATATATCCAACGCGATTATCCCCTGGGTTCGCCCCGCGACCACTGACCTGAATCTGACACTTGCCATCGCACTTGTCTCTGTCGTCGCAACTCAAGGTTTCGGCTTCTACTATCTAGGAGCTGGCGACCAGTTGAGCAAATACCTGAACTTCAGAGCATTGTTTACCAATTTCCCGATGGGCCTTGTCGATTTCTTCGTAGGTTTACTGGAAATCGTCAGTGAATTAGGACGTATCATTTCGTTTTCTTTCCGTCTATTTGGCAATATCTTTGCTGGCAGTACCCTGCTGGCAGTGTTTGCCTTCTTACTGCCTATCGTCACAGGCCTGATCTTCATTCCATTTGAACTGTTTGTTGCCTTCATTCAGGCATTCGTCTTCGCTATTCTGACTCTCGTCTTCCTGGAAGTCGGGACGACAGGCCATTCTCATGGAGATGCTGGCGAACACGAGGCCGAGCAGGAATATAAACAGAACAAGGAGCACGAAGCGGCTGCTACCCATTAGTAGAATGCTCGCTTTGATATTGTACATTGTAGTGCCGCTCGCAGAATTTATCCCTGCGATTTGCATAAATATTATCGAATAGGAATATCTATTTCATCCTTAAGGAGGATTTTTATCATGAGCTTAACCCCTCTTGCAGTAGCATTAGCAATTGGTCTTGGAGCAATCGGACCGGGTCTTGGTATTGGTATCCTGGGTGGACAGGCCGCAAACGCAATCGGTCGCAATCCAGAAGCCGAGCCACTGATCCGCACAAATATGATTCTTGCTATCGTGTTCGCTGAAGCTATCGCTATTTACGCCCTGGTCGTGGCCCTGCTCATTCAATTCGTCGCAGGCGTCAAGTAGTATTGTCCATCCGTAGTATAGAGATGGATGCCGAAACTCTCTTCCCTTCAATTGGAATAGGATCTTATTCGGCCTCATCTCCATACTACGATCAGGAACAATTGCACTACTACCTTGGCGAAAGGAGGCAACCACCATGGCTGTAATAGCACAATCGCTGGTCTTTGCCGCAGGCGGCGGCGGTATTTCTGATGGTCTGGGAATTAATGGATGGGCCTTTCTCTCCCAACTCGTGAGCTTTCTCATTGTTTTCTTCGCTTTGTGGCGCTGGCTTCTGCCTATCTTGCTCAAAACGATGAACAATCGGCAGAATATCATCCGCGAGGGTGTTGAAAATGCTGAACGTGCGACAACCGCACTGGCCGAAGCTGACGCACAGGCATCTCAGATCCTGACCAATGCACGCCGACAAGGGCAGGACATTGTTGAACGCGCTCAGAAAATTGCCGAACAAGAAGCCAGCCGCATCCGCGACGAGGCCTATGCCCAGGCAGAACAGATCGCGCAACAAAATATAGCACGCATCCATCAAGAGGCCAATCGCGCCCGCGCTGAACTGAGCCGTCAGGTTGTAAACCTGTCGATCGATGCCGCAGGCAGGGTTGTCGGCAGATCGGTCAATAGCGACGACAACCGCCGTCTTGTAGAGGAATTCGTGATAGCTAGCAATGACCAGGCGAGGAATAACTGATGCTTAAGGGAGCGATTGCACGTCGCTATGCCGGAGCCATCTTCGATCTGGCAATCAGACAAAATACGCTTGATCGCACACTCGAAGACGTGAAAGAGATAGCACAGCTCTTTTCCATACGCAAACTGTCCTATCTTCTACGCGAACCCAAGATTCCGGCAAAACGGAAAGAGACAGCTCTGCGCCAGTCACTGGCGAACAAGGTGCTGCCTACATCGCTCAATCTGGCGCTGCTCGTCGTACAGCGCGGTCTCGTCGAAGCTATGCCCAACATCGCTTCCGAACTTGAACAACGCGTTCTCGACTATCGCAATCAGGCTGTAGCGACTGTAACAACAGCAACACCAATAGATGCAGCACAACAAAATCTTGTAAAACGAGCTCTCGAACAAGAAACTGGCAAGTCAATTATTATGCATACACAAGTCAATCCGGACATCCTTGGCGGCGTCATCGCACGCGTTGGAGATCAGGTGATCGACGGTAGCCTGCGCTATCGCCTATCAGCACTGCAAAAAACGCTTCTGACCGACGTGTCAATGGCCCAGATAGACTTTCTTTCTGAAGATAGCGCGCAAAAAACGAATGACGGTCAGAATGGCGGAACAGCCACTACACCAACCTCTCCTTCTCAGGCCCAGGTATAACTGACTCTAAGCTATGCTGGCCCGAATGGAGAGCTAAAAAAACTTGTATCTATCATGTTGCTCTCGGGGCCATACTTCTTATACCCCTTTCGACATGATAAACTCATCATAAAGCGTCACCAGGAATCACACTAGGAGGATTTAAGATGGCATCTTGGGCTGATGAAATCAGCGCCATCATTGAGAAAAACATCGCTGGCTTCGGTGCCGAGACAACGTCAACCGCTAGCGTCGGTACCGTCATCACGGTACAGGACGGTATCGCACGCGTCTACGGCTTGCAGGATGTGAAGTATCTTGAACTGGTAGAATTTCCACGGACAGGATTGTTTGGCCTGGCCTTCAACCTTGAAGAAGAGACGGTCAGTTGCCCGATCCTTGGCGACTATACTCATCTTCGCGAAGATGACGAAGTACGCACCACTGGTCGTATCATCGAGGTTCCAGTCGGCGATGCGCTGTTAGGTCGCGTCGTCAATCCACTGGGTCAACCGCTCGATGAGCGCGGCCCCATCAATACCGATAAAACCCGCCCGGTCGAGCGTGTCGCTCCTGGCGTTATCACACGTAAATCGGTAACCGCACCGGTACAGACCGGCTTGAAAGTTATCGATAGCATTATCCCCATCGGACGCGGACAGCGCGAACTCATTATCGGCGACCGACAGACGGGTAAATCTGCGCTGGCAATCGATACGATTATCAACCAGAAGGGGCAAAACCTGTTCTGTATCTACGTGGCAATTGGTCAGAAAAACTCGACTATCGCCCGTACACAGGCCATCCTTGAGCAACATGGTGCGATGGAATATACCATCATTGTTGCCTCTAGCGCTTCTGATCCAGCTCCACTGAAGTATATTGCCCCTTACGCCGGGTGTGCAATGGGCGAAGAGTTTATGGAATCTGGCCGCGATGCCCTGATTATCTATGATGACCTGAGCAAACACGCAGAAGCATATCGTAACATTTCACTGATCATTCGCCGCCCTCCAGGACGCGAAGCATACCCCGGTGATGTGTTCTACCTGCACTCTCGTTTGCTAGAACGCGCCGCTCGCTTGAGTGAAGAGTACGGCGGTGGCTCACTGACCGCTCTCCCCATCATTGAGACACGTGCAAACGACATTTCAGCATACATTCCAACAAACGTCATCTCGATCACGGATGGTCAGATCTTCCTGGAAACCGACCTGTTTAACTCTGGTCAGCGCCCGGCTGTTAATACTGGTCTCTCTGTTTCGCGTGTGGGTAGTAACGCCCAGACACGTGCCATGCGTCAGGTTGCTGGTTCACTGCGTCTTAGCCTCTCACAATTCCGCGATCTTGCGGCCTTTGCCCAGTTTTCTTCCGACCTGGATAAAGCCACGCAATCACAGATCGACCGTGGACGCCGCATCACTGAGGTTCTCAAACAACCACAGTATCAGCCCGTGGCGGTTGATAAACAGGTTATGATCATCTATGCAGCTACCAATGGGTATCTTGATGATGTCTCGTTGGACCTGGTAGCTGATTGGGAGACTGGCTTCTATCGCTATATGGACTCGAACCATCCTGAGATCGGCCAGGAAATCATTGAGAAATCGGTCAACGGCAAGGACAAAATGACTGACGCTCTGGTGAAGAAGCTTGGCGATGCGATCAATGAATACAAGCAGGCAGCAGCGCCACAGCCACAGGAAAAGTCGAAGGCTGTTTCGCCTGAACAGGCCGCTCAGGCAGCACGCTAGGAGGGCATATGCCATCAACCCAGGCAATTCGCCGACGCATACGCTCAACTAAGAATATCGCTCAGATTACCAAGGCAATGCAGATGGTAGCAAGCAGCAGAATGCGGCGGGCGCAGGATCGCGTTCAGCAATCTCGCCCCTATTCCGAACACCTGCGCGACCTCGTCTCTCACCTGGCCAATGCAGGTGTCGATGACGTGGGCGATGAAGTCGCTCTCTTGCAGCAGCGACCAGTGCGCAATGTAGCTTTCCTTGTACTCTCGCCAGATCGTGGCCTGAGTGGCGCACTGCCTAGCAATATCAATCGTAAAGCTGCCACATCTGCTTTGGAACAACAAAATACGCTTGCTGAAAACGGTCAGCGTCCGGATATACATTATATTGCAGTCGGACGTAAGGCACGTGACTTCATAGTGCGTACCGGACAACATCTGGTCGCTGAGTTTACCAATATTGGCAATCAACCATCTATGAATGATGCTTCTGCTATCGCTCAGGTCGCAATGGATACATTCTTGAAGGAAGAGGCTGATGTTGTTTACATGGTCTATCCCAAATTTGTAAACACCGTTTCGCAGGTACCAACAGTGGTACAACTCTTGCCGGTACAGCCACCAGAGAAAAAAGAGGGCGAAGACACGAAAATAGATTATATCTATGAGCCTTCGGCCAATGAGATCTATCAGGCACTACTTCCACGTTACGTCGATATCCTGGTCTACCAGGCAATGTTGGAGTTAGTTGCTAGCCAGCTCTCAGCTCAAATGGTGTCCATGAAGAATGCAACCGACAACGCGAACGAACTTGTACAAGATCTGAATCTAACGTATAACAAGGCACGCCAGTCCGCTATCACCACACAGATTCTTGAGGTGGTGTCCGGTGCTGAGGCGTCATAATAAGCAGCTACACGGTAGAGGTCGCAGGGACACAATAGAAAAAATGTGTCTAAAACACCTCTACAATGGAGAAATAGATGACAACACAAACGCGCACAATCGGCAAAGTTGTGCAGGTATTGGGAGCCGTCGTTGACGTAGAGTTTCCACCTGACAAACTGCCCGAAATTTATAATGAACTCCTGACCCGCCCTTCGGGTTCCGACCACGACCTCGCGCTTGAAGTCGAACAGCTCCTGGGCAACAACTGGGTACGTTGTATCGCTATGGGTCCAACCGATGGCCTGCAGCGTGGAGTCGATGTATACGATGTCGGTGCTCCTATCTCCGTCCCGGTCGGCGAGGGAACGCTTGGTCGTATCTTCAATGTCCTTGGTCAGCCAGTTGATAACAAACCGCAGATCGAGAATGCACCCCGCTACCCAATTCATAGACCCGCTCCTGAATTGGAAGATCAGGCGTCATCAATCGAACTCTTTGAGACCGGTATCAAAGTTATTGACCTGATCTGCCCCTTCATGAGAGGTGGAAAAATCGGGACGTTCGGCGGTGCTGGCGTCGGCAAAACCGTTATCATCCAGGAACTGATCAATAACATCGCTAAAGTGCATGGTGGCTTCAGTGTGTTCGCAGGCGTGGGTGAGCGCACCCGCGAGGGCAACGACCTGTATCATGAAATGCAAGAGGCGAAAGTTCTCGACCGTTTAGCGATGGTCTTCGGCCAGATGAACGAACCTCCCGGATCACGCCTGCGCGTGGCTCTGAGCGGTCTCGCCATCGCCGAGTACTTCCGTGATGAAGAAGGCAAAGACGTATTGCTGTTCATCGACAACATCTTCCGCTTCACACAGGCTGGCGCTGAAGTATCCGCACTGCTCGGACGTATGCCATCAGCAGTGGGTTACCAGCCAAACCTGGCAGAAGAGATGGGTGAACTTCAGGAGCGCATTACGTCAACGAAAAAGGGCTCGATCACCTCTATGCAGGCCGTATATGTGCCAGCAGATGACTATACCGACCCTGCTCCCGCGACAACGTTCGCTCACCTTGACTCAACGATCATTCTGGAACGTGCGATTGCTGAACGCGGTATCTATCCCGCCATCGATCCACTGGCTTCCACCAGTCGTATCCTTGATCCACAGATCGTTGGCGAGGAGCATTACAGAGTTGCACGTAGCGTCCAGCGCGTTCTACAGCGCTATCGCGACCTGCAAGATATTATCGCAATCCTGGGTGTCGACGAACTCTCTGACGACGACAAATTGACGGTTGCTCGTGCACGTAAGCTGGAGCGCTTCTTCTCACAACCGTTCACGGTTGCGTCAGCGTTCACAGGCGTCGAAGGCAAACAGGTTCCGTTGAAAGAGACCATTGAAAGTTTCCGTGATCTTCTTGATGGCAAATATGACCATGTTCCTGAGAACTTCTTCTTCTTGAAGGGGAACATTCAGGAGGTCGTTGATGCCTATGAGGCGGATAAGCAGAAGGGCAAATAAGCGATGGCAACAGGCGATACAATGCATGTTGAAGTCGTAACCGCCGAACGCGAGTTATATAGTGGTGAGGCAAATGCGGTGAATGCTCCAGGCTCCGAAGGGCGTCTGGGCATTCTTCCACACCATGCTGCCCTCCTGGCTTTTCTTAAAGCGGGTGAGTTACGCATTGAACTTGAAGGGGCCGAAGATCTCCTCTTCGTCTCAGGTGGCTTCCTTGAAGTCTACCAAAATACCGTCACCATCCTCGCAGACGCGGCAGAACATACGGATGAGATCGATCGGACGCGTGCAGAAGAAGCCCGCCGTCGCGCTGAAGAGCGCCTGGCTCAAGTAGAAAGCGACCAGGAACGCGCCCGGCTTCAGGGTGCCCTCGAACGCGCAGTCGTACGCTTGCGCCTCGTTGAAGTAGCCAGCCGTCGTAATCGTCGCCGTATCGAGGCTTCAGGCAATCGAGAATAATACCTGGCTGACGCAGGAAATTTGTAAGCTAGCTATTTAAAGGCTCCTTGGATAAAAAATATCCGAGGGGCCTTTTCTTCACAATATACTCATTGAAAAGGCTGTGAATATATCTTAATATTTTTCTCATTTTATCCTCTTTATTACCTCAAATTTTATTAAATAGCTAAAATTTATATCACGTGTTGGGCAACCAAAATATCATAATAATAATAATAGTTATCTTCTTTATACTACGGTATCTTTTCAATATATTTTGTTCGTATATAAACGTATATAGCAGAATATTGATTTTTTCCAAAGACTATAGTATAGTCTTATCGATCAGTTTATCAATATAAATTTTTTATTCCTGCATTGAAAAATCAGAAGGGAATCTACAATGACTTTTCAACGAAACCGGTTTACATTTATGCTTATCTTCCTGCTGGCTGCGCTGGCTTCCACAGGAGGTATACTTTTCCCAGCGCTCAGTGTTCCTGCCTATGCAGCCTCCACGAAGACACCTGCAATTACTTTGAGTAGTCACACTGTACACCCAGGGCAACAACTTACTATTACAGTCCAGGGCTTGACGCCTCAGGCTCCTTTTCAACTTCTACTCGGGGCGGCTAAAGATACAGTGGCTTCCTATATCTGGTCCGATAGTAATGGTACATTAACAAATACTTTTACATTTCCTACAAATTACATCACTCAGGGAACCTACACATTGTATCTTTACTCCGAAGATGATAGTTCCGTATCTATCGCTCAGACGGTAATCAAAGTTGTCCCGACAGTTTTTCAGGTGACAGGCAATTCTGGCCTGCCAGTAACTATTACAGGTGCCGGTTTCAATACAAATGAAATTGTTGAGGTTTATTTTGGCACTAAAACGAGTGGAACAGATGAGGGGACAACGCAAAGTGATAGCTATGGCAGCATATCATTCTTATTTACAATACCGTCCGGCCTGGCTGTTGGAACGTACCCAGTTACATTTGTACGTACCTTGCAAACACCAGCAACAATTACTGGGAAAATTACACTCTATCTTCTTACGATCTCAACCCCCAGTAGTGCCAGAGATGAACAAACCGCTATCGTAAAAGGAACCGGCTTTGCAGCAAATGAATACGTTACACTGACCTGGAATGCAAACGGTGGTCAGCAACTTTATGCGGATCAAACTGACAATAAAGGTTCATTTACATTCAACGTCTTTTTGCAATTAGCTCCCTATGGTAGTTATACTCTCACAGCTACAGGAAATACCAGCGGTCTATCTGTCAGCACATCTCTGCGTGTCGAACCAGAAATCAGCCTTTTCGACAGTAATCATAATGTCAGTGGACAGGGCAATCCTGGGGAACAAATTAAAGTCCATGGAGGTGGATTTAATGCAAATGAACGGGTGAACATCTACTTCCAGACACCAAAAAACGGCATTACAACGTTTACAACAGACAACTTTGGCACCATAGATACAACTATTACTATGCCGCTGTCCTATATCTCTACTACAACGTACTATGTCTATGCTAAGAATGCCACTGGAAGCACACATGCACGAGCAAAATTCACTTATATAACTCCAAGTACTACATTCTTCCGTCGGTACAATCCTGATACATCTGCAGGCACCCTTTACGTTGATGGCTTTGGAACGAATGAAACTATTCAGGTTTTTGACCATTACAAACAGGCGAATCAGGTTAAAATCGTGACTCTCACCACTGATGCTGGTGGCTCTGCTGTAACAGTTATTACGTGGCCCAGTTCCCCACATAGCAATCCGGTCACTTTTGCCGCCATAGGACAAACGACAAAGCTTATCGCAACGAATACTCATACTGTCGATCCTACGTTAGTAACGACTACGACCGATCAGCTTAATGCAAATGGCAATGCGGGCGATATCGTACCATTCCAGGGAAAAGATTTTGCGGCAAAAGAAAAGATACATATTACATTTAATGATAAAGTTGTATTCACGGTCACAAGTAATGGAGATGGCTCTTTTACAGCTCCTGTGGTAATCCCTCCCCTCAGCACTGTAAGTGCGGGAGCTGGTAATATACAAGTGAAAGCTATTGGCGTCACTAGTGGGCTTGTTGCTGGTCAGTCTCCATATCTAGTGACCTTCTATTACCAACCAACATTGACCTTAACACCTGCCTCTGGACCATCAGGAACAACCATTACCGTCACAGGTGCACACTTCTCTGCTGGTGCCAATATACCGATAGGTTGGGACGGACCTTTTACTCCCGATCCTGGCCTTTCCGGATATCCTGCTGGAACATACGCTGTTACAGATGCAGACCACAATGGCAATTTCACACTGACCATTCAGGCCGATGGGCTGGTAAGTGGACAAACTTATCATGTTACAGCTTCGAACTTTTCTAATGTTTCAGCCCCTTCGGCGACAGCCACTTTCGTCGCTCAATAAAATAAAAAGGATTTCCACCATTTGGGGGGCGAATAAAGATAAAAAGGAACTGATGGCCAGGGCCATCAGTTCCTTTTTATCTTTATTCTCTATGTATTAGAAGCTACCACTGCTTCCAGAATCGCCACCCCCTCCAAAGTCTCCACCACCACCGCCACCGAAATCTCCGCTTGACCCGCCTCCGAAACCACCACCATCATTATTTCCTCCTCCGAAATCTCCACTCGACCCACCTCCGTCGTTGTTACCGCCTCCAAAGTCCCCGCTCGATCCTCCTCCGAAATTGCCTCCATCGTTGTTTCCACCATTATTGTCACGCTCACCCTGCTCCTTACCGAGCTCATAGCCAAGCAAACCACCAGCCGCCGCGCCCAGGCCTCCTGCGGCCAGAGGATTCATGCCCTGGTTCTGGTTATAACCAGGCCCATAGTTAGGAGGATAGCCACCTTGATTATACTGATTGTAATTGGGATCATAAGGAGGCGCTACCGGACCTCTATTGAAACCTCTGTTAAAGAAGCCTCCTCCAGTTCCACGTTTTCGACCGCGTACAACAGCAAAAACTGCGATAGCCGCAAGGATAAGGAAGCCAATACAGCAGATGGTGCCAAATCCTATGCCACCAGCAGCACTACCACCCAGGCCAGGGACGCTCACACCACCACTATTACCAGAGGCACCACGCAGAGATTGTACAGCCGCCACTGTTGCACTGGTGTAATCATTGTTATGAAAATTGCTGGCAAAGGCATTGCGTGCATCCGTATATTGACTGTTGGAAAGACTTACGCCGCTCGCGCCAACAATTGCCAGGTGCCTATGTGTTGTGTCGATTGCGATAACAATCAAGTTGCTCTTTTTGAGGCTATTTTTAGCAGTCTGATCAAAACTGGATGTTGATCCTGTAAAATTGTTTGTGGTGTAGATGTCTATAGGATACGACAATGAAGAAGCTTCGTTTCCCACCTTCGTCTGATCAAGCACGCCAGCTCTATCGTATATATTGACCGTATCCGCAAATGTAGCTGTTGCCGTTATGCATAGTAAGCATAATGCGGCCAGCAGAGCGAATAAGCCTGTACGCCATCTTCCATCCACTATCCGTGAATATGCTTTCCTCATAATCCTTCTCCTCCCGAAAGTACTATGGTGAACTGGTCAGAGATCTCCATAGCACACAACAATACAAATTCACAAGATCCCTTCGAGCACACCGCACGTCCCTCCACTCATCTTAACCTTGCCCTTCTTATACGTTTGTGAGGCTATGTTGTTGCGGATCGTGCTTCTTAAGAACGATTCGGATCGGAGGTATCTCCTCTATTCGAGATGCCACTGAAATTTCCACCAACGTCATCGCCACGCGGCTCCAGACCTTTTTCATCCAGATCTGGTGTGCCCAGACGATTCTTCACGATATCTCCGCGCGTATCAATACCCGGTTCTGGACTGGTCTTGTTGCTTTTTCCCTTATATGAACGAGTGCGGAAAATACCAACGATAATTACTATCATCACCACTACGAATATTACAATTATTAAAGCAAGAAAAAGCGGTAAAGCTGTTGTCATCATATCCTCCAGGTTTCTAATCGTACTTCTATATACAGATTAGTCGCAGTACAAAAAATCGCCACACTCTGGAACACGGACGATCTTTCTATCTGGATACAATTTCTAACCCTGTACAAAGCGAGATTAATCATGTCAGGTTACTCGTTTTCGCTCTTCAGTCATGTTACAATAAGGGCGCTACTACAGCATTTCTACAGGGAATTCTCTGTCGCCAGGGGCGACAATCACGTATTAAATTGATGGAGCAAATGTATGAGTACAACACCTTCCAGGCGACCTCGCCCTTTTGTTTTGATCATTATGGATGGTTGGGGCATTAACCCACGGCAAGATGGGAATGCGATTGCACTGGCACGCACCCCAAATATTGATAAACTGGCACGCACCTGGCCACATACGGCAGTGAGAACTTCTGGCCTGGCAGTTGGTCTGCCAGAAGGCCAGATGGGAAACTCTGAAGTTGGTCATCAAAATATTGGCGCGGGAAAACGTGTTCTGCAAGACTATACACGTGTAAGCGAATCTATTGAGGATGGCACCTTTTTTCAAAATCCAGCTCTCCTTAAAGCCATCGAGCACGTCAAGAAAAACCAGTCACAGTTACATATTTGTGGTTTGCTTGGCAATGGCGGCGTTCATGCTCACGAAACACACCTTGAAGCCCTGCTGCGTCTGGCTCAGAGACATAACATCGAGCATGTTTATATCCACGCATTCAGCGATGGGCGCGATACTTCTCCCACAGGTGGCGTGGAATTTATGCAGCTATTGGAGACACGTGCACGCGAGATCGGTGGCGGCCACCCTGCAAAGGTGGCAACCGTGAGCGGGCGTTACTATGCAATGGATCGTGATAATCGTTGGGACCGCACTGGTATGACATACATGGCAATGACGCGCGGAGAAGGACTGAAAGCCAGCTCTGCTATGGCCGCAATTCAGCAGGCTTACGACCAAAAAATCACGGACGAATTTATTCTGCCCACCGTCGTACTTGAAGATGGTCATCCGGTGGCATTGGTAAAAGCGGGTGATGCAGTTATTCACTACAATTTCCGCCCCGACCGCGCACGCCAACTGACCAAAGCATTTGTCTTGAAAGAATTGCCTCCCCAGGCTGAGGGAAAATTTAATCGTGGCCCACGCCTGGACGATCTGACGTATGTAATGATGACTGAATACGAAGCTGGCCTCGATGCCGAAGTAGCCTACCGTGCTGATGAAGTAGATATGCCCCTGGCTCGTGTGATCTCGGAGCAGGGCCTACGTCAGTTCCACACAGCGGAAACCGAGAAGTACGCCCATGTTACCTACTTTATCAATGGGCGACGCGAGACACCATTCCCCGGTGAAGATCGTGATCTGGTGCCTTCACCAAAGGTTCCAACCTACGATCTACAGCCTGAAATGAGCGCGGCTGGCATTACAGACACTGCCGTTGAACATATTCGCAGCGGCCTGTATGATCTCGTTATTATGAACTATGCCAACGCCGATATGGTTGGTCACACCGGCATCATTGAGGCAACCATTAAAGCCGTCGAAACCGTCGATACTGGCGTTGGCCGCGTTGTAGAAGCCGCCCTTGCTGTCGGTGGAGGCCTTGCCATCACCGCTGATCATGGAAATGCAGAGCAACTTATCGAATATGCCACCGGTAAACCATTCACGGCCCATACAACCTTCCCGGTTCCCTTATATCTGGTAGTTCCTGGCTTAGAACAAGCTCATCTACGTAACAATGGTATTCTCGCGGACGTATCACCAACAATTCTCCAGATTCTGGGCATTCCACAGCCAAAAGATATGCAGGGACGTTCACTTTTACTACCCTAAAGCGGAGAAACGGCATTATCTTGCATGCACCCGCTTCCCAAGCGGATCGGGGTAGGGG
>JACDAE010000500.1 GCA_013695595.1 Ktedonobacteraceae bacterium
CCCCTACCCCAGAGGACAAAAACCCGTATCTCGTCAGGAGAGCTGGCAAAAACGTTATCTGTTCTTATCAATTTCAATAAAGGAGCATAAGCAATGAGTGTTGCTAGCACATCTTCCCAGTTACCAACTTCTCCCAGTGCCGGGAATCGCATTCTTGCAGCGTTGCAAAGCCTCGGACGTTCCCTTATGCTACCAGTCGCGGTACTGCCCGTGGCTGCCCTGCTGCTCCGTCTGGGGCAACCGGATCTCTGGCAGGCCATCCTCCATAATCCAGGCGCAACCGGAGCACCTTTCATCGCTGACGCCGGTGGCGCAGTATTTAACAATCTACCGATGATCTTTGCGGTAGGTATCGCATTTGGTCTCGCTGGTGGCGAAGGCGCGGCGGCTCTGGCGGGACTCGTAGGCTTTCTCATCTTTAATGCCGTCTTCAATGATTTTAGTCCAATAGGCAAAGGCGCTCACAACAACAACATGGATGTCCTATCGGGGATCTTGATGGGGCTGGTCGCCGCTGGCCTCTATCGTCGCTATCATACGATCCGCCTCCCTGACTACCTGGGCTTCTTCGGTGGACGCCGCTTTGTCCCTATCATCACTGGTCTTTCGGCAGTTGTCCTTGGAGTTATCTTTGGCTTCATCTGGCCTCCGGTTCAAGACGCGCTACAGGCCTTTGGGACGGCGATCATTGGACTGGGCGCGTTCGGCCCTGGCATCTACGGCTTCTTTAATCGCCTGCTGATCCCACTAGGCCTGCATCACGTGCTCAATAGCTACATCTGGTTCCAGCTTGGCACCTACAACACGGCGCAGGGTCCAGTTCATGGCGATCTTTTACGCTACTTCGCGGGCGATCCGAACGCGGGCCTGTTCGAATCTGGTTTCTTCCCGATGATGATGTTTGGCCTGCCGGCTGCCTGCCTCGCCATGATCCGTCAGGCGCGTTTCCCCAAGGTTGCGGCGGGTATCCTCATCTCGGCTGCGTTCGCCTCTTTCCTAACTGGTATTACCGAACCCATTGAGTTCGCATTCCTCTTTGTCGCGCCAGGACTCTTCGTCATTCATGCCTTCTTGACCGCGACATCGCTCTTTATCTGCTCTCTACTCAACATACATATGGCGTTCGGCTTCTCGGCTGGCCTGATCGACTACATAATCAACTTCGGCGCAAAAAATACGACCAATCCCTTGCTGATACTCGTGGTTGGAGCCGTCTACGCGGTCGTCTACTACTTTGTCTTCAGCTTCTTCATCAAGACCTTCAACCTGGGTACGCCGGGACGTGGTGAGACCTCCACAGGCCTCTCTGCCGACTGGATCTTGCCCGAAAGCCAGCGCGGTCCTGCACCTAAGAAGAAGTCTGCCACCAATGGCTCATCCGTCGATAAGAATGATACACTGGCTGCACAGGTGATCGAGGCACTTGCCGGTGGTGACAATATCGAAAGTGTTGAAGGCTGTATCACGCGCCTGCGCCTCTTCATCAAAGATCCCGCCCTGATTGATGAGCCACGCCTGAAAAGCCTGGGCGCTTCCGGCATCATGAAGCAGGGAAATATCGTGCAGGTGGTCATGGGCATGCAGTCGGACGACATCGCTAGCCGCATGAAGCATCTAATCAAGGAGGATGAACATGTTTCAGCCAGCGAATAGCCGTTTCAAAAAACAGGAACATTAAAATGACAAGAATACAGGTTCTCGCACCTCTGGATGGTGTGGTAGTTGAGCTGGAAAAGGTGCCCGACCAGGTGTTCGCGCAGAAAATGGTGGGCGATGGCGTTGCCATCGACCCATCAGGATCGATCGCGGTGGCACCAGTGGCCGGCAAGTTGCTCAAGCTTTTTCCGGGTGGGCACGCTTTTGGTATCTCGACCCCTTCCGGGGCGGAGCTGATCGTGCACATCGGTCTCGATACGATCGAACTCAAGGGCAAAGGCTTCAAAAACATTGCCACCGAGGGGCAACAGGTCCAGCCCGGCACACCCATTGTCAGCTTCGACCGTCCCATTATTGAACAACTGGGCAAGGTGATCCTGAGTCCCGTCGTTTCGTCTGGTGGAGGTCGAATTGTAGAACGTGCCACCGGCACCGTACGCGCTGGAAAGGATGTATTGTTCGTGTTGGAAATATAACAAACAATGTCTCCACTTGGATTGGGAGAAAGGAGTTTGCCCTGATAGGTATCGTCATTGTTTCACATGGGCTGCTGGCGGAGGGCCTAAAGGATGCAGTGGAGATGATCGTCGGACCACAAACGCATCTTTCGACCGTCAGCATGCAGCCTGATACTGACATCGTGGATCTGCGCACGATGATTGAACAGGCGGTGGCAGCAGTGACTGGCGATGGTGGCGCTCTCGTCCTGATAGATATTCTGGGAGGTAGCCCCGCCAATGCCAGCTCATCCCTGGCACAGCATGGCATGCGGGTTATTTGTGGCGTCAATCTTCCGATGCTGCTGGAGTTACTCATCCAGCGCGAACATGTATCGCAGCGCGAACTCACCACAATTGCGTTGCAGGCCGCAAAACAGGGCGTTATCGATCTTACACACCAGTTGAACCAGCATAACTAATATTTTTTTATAACACAAACAGAGAAAGAGGATAGACCGTTGGCTACATCAAACGAAGTGGTTGTTTCACACAGCGTCGGGTTACATGCCCGCCCGGCAGCAGTATTCGCGAAGACAGCTACAACCTTCTCTTCCACAATCCAGCTCGAAAATCTGACCAGAGGGACTGAACCAATCAACGCCAAAAGCGTGCTGCTGATCCTCTCGGCTGGCATTCAGATGCATGACCGCCTGCGCATCAGTGCGGAAGGGGCTGATGAAGATGCAGCGGTTGAGGCCCTCAGTCAATTGATCACCTCAGATTTTGCAGCAACGGAGTAATGTATATGCCAACAAAAGCTATTCGTGGCATCGCCGCCTCTCCTGGTATTGCGATCGGGCCCATTCTACGCTATGAAGCAGCTAAACTTGTGGCGAACCAGCACTATACCTCCGATATACCGCACGAACTGCTGCACCTGGAAGAGGCTCTGACACAGGCACGTCAAGAGATTCACGGTTTCTATGAACAGGCGAAACAGACAATCGGTACTCAAGAAGGGGCTATTTTTGAGGCACACGAGGCGTTCCTCAATGATCCAGCCTTGCTTGAACAGGTCCACACGGCCATTCAACAACAATCTAGCAGCGCCGCATTCGCCTGGCAAGAAGGCATTGAACGCTATGCCAACCAGCTTCGTCTATTACATGACGAGTACCTGGCGGCGCGTGCGACCGATCTGGAGGATGTCGGGCAGCGCGTCCTGCGTATCTTACAGGGTGGACAAGAACAGGCACTACGCCTGACAGAGCCTACCATCATTGTTGCCACTGACCTCACGCCTTCAGAAACCGTGCGCTTTGATACACAGATGGTGTGCGCCTTCTGCACAGCAACCGGCACGCCAACCTCCCACGCCGCAATCCTGGCGAAAGCGCTTGGCATACCCGCAATCACCGGCCTGGGCAGCGACCTCGCCCAATTAGCTGATGGCCTTCAGGTCATCGTCGACGGCAATACTGGAGAAATCTTGCTGGCACCCGACGCAGAAACCCTTGAGCGCTACAGACTCCACGCCCAGATACAGACCCAGAAGCAGCGCATTGCCCTTGAAGCTTCGCACCAACCAGCATTCACCCTCGATGGCAAACATGTAGAGATTGTGGCAAATATCAACTCGCCCGATCAGGTGGCAGAAGCACTCACCTATGGAGCCGAGGGGGTTGGCCTGCTGCGCACAGAATTCCTTTTTCTAGAGCGCGCAACCGCTCCCACTGAAGAAGAGCAGTTCGGCATCTATCGCGCAATCCTCACAGGCATGCACCAGCAACCAGTCGTCGTGCGCACATTTGATATCGGCGGTGACAAACCAGCTCCCTATATGCCTGTCGCGGAGGAGATGAATCCGTTTCTCGGTGTGCGCGGCATTCGCCTGGCGCTCACGCAGAAAGAACTGCTCCAGACCCAACTGCGGGCACTGCTACGAGCTGGCGTGGGGCAGCAATTGAGAATTATGTTTCCGATGGTGAGCAGTAGCGAAGAGATAGATGTACTGCGCGAACACCTCATGGAGGCACGAAAAACGTTAGAGGAACGACAGATTGCCGCCGCCGCAAACGTACAGATAGGCATTATGATCGAGGTGCCAGCCGCCGCATTGATGGCCGATGTGCTGGCCGAGCAGGTAGATTTCTTTAGCATCGGCACCAATGATCTCACACAGTACACCCTCGCGGCTGATCGCACCAACGAAGCTATCGCGCCATTTGCAGATGCCCTGCACCCGGCTGTATTGCGCCTGATCGATAGCGTATGCAAGGCTGCTCACGCCCGGCAACGTTGGGTTGGATTATGTGGAGAACTGGGCGGCGATCCACTCGCGCTCCCCGTTCTGCTCGGTCTGGGACTCGATGAGTTGAGCATGGCACCCAAAGCAATTCCGCTCTGTAAGCAGCAGGTTCGTCTCTATAGTCAGGAACAGGCCCATGAGATTGCTCAGCAGGCGCTCAAGAAGCGGAATGCCGCAGAGGTGCGAGCATACTTGAAAGCATGCTCGCACACTATTGGTGACCACTAAAGATTAGCTCAACGAGAAATCATCGACAAAGACGTTCCCCTGTGCATACCAGCCGTGCACATAAATGGTAATGCTGCTCTGCGACGAACTCGTTGTAAACGTTACACTTAACTTGGTATAACTACCACTACTTGTCCAATTACTTGCACCATTCTGCACACCGATATAGGCATAGGCACCATCAACATACGTAGACAATGTATAGGAACGGTTCGCCTGCACCGCAATCGTCTGATCGCACTCGCCCGTCGTTGAATTGGTCGGTGCGACCTGCAAGGCGTGTGATCCGCTATGCACCGGCGAAGTCACTACCTGATCGCTAGCATTACAAGACCAGTTGGCGAGGGTACCGGTTTCAAAACCTGGATTGCTCACCAGATTGCCACCCTGTGGAGGCGTGGGCTGCGGCGTTGGTGTGTTTGGTGGAGGCGTTGGCGTACTCGTCTTTGTCGGCGTGGGGGTTGGTGTGGAACCGCCGCCGCCGCTCCCATTAGTAAAAGGCTTGAAGGTATTTGTGAACGCATAAGCGCTCTGAGAAACGCCGCTACAGGTGTCCGAAGCCGTCGTTGAACCCGCACAATTGCCATTATCACGCGGGACTTCCCAAAAGGCAAGTTCACCAATCTTATTCTGTTGAGCGAAGGTCAGGACCTGTTGCGCATTGCTCAAGCTAAATACTTCCCCAGGAGAATCGTTCTGACCAATCATTGGCGTGATACCAACCATTGCCCACAACTGGCTAGAACACCTGAGCACCTCTCCCCATTATGATTGCTCCAGACGCTACAATGCAAATAAGAGTGAGAAGACACGCTGCGAGAAAGATTGGCAATTGCCGAGGGGTTTTCATAGGATTTCCTCCTTGAAATACATCGCCTGAACATCATCAAGTGCTTCATAGTAAAATAACTTTTCGTACAACACGTATATACGTGCCGTTGTATCGATGTAATTAGAACGAAATGTTGCTTTGTATGAAACTCTCTCTAAACAAAATGTACTTCCTTTCGGTCTATTTGTCAAGAAGTCTAGACCACTATACCAGATTCGATAGGGTACGCGCATCAATTGATCATAAGGCTGCCAAGCAAGGTAATATCCCGATTGATCGCAAATCCATTCAAATACCAATAATGTTTCCTTTTGGCGTAGAGGCATGTGCTGGCCACCGCCCGGTTCCTTAAGAACAATGTTCATCGGGTCCACGGGCGGTGGCCAGCAC
>JACDAE010000505.1 GCA_013695595.1 Ktedonobacteraceae bacterium
CCCCTACCCAGATCCGAAAAGCGCAATAACGGTTGACAGAGATACGGAAGAGGGAGGCAAAACGATGGCGAATCCGCAACATCTTGCTCTGCTCAAAGGGAGCATTGAAGACTGGAACGAATGGCGACAGATCCATCATGATATTCGACCTGACCTGAGTGGCGCGGACCTCAAAGGTGCACAACTGCCAAGGATCGATCTGAGTCATGCACTTTTACACAACGCCAATCTGACGGAGGCAAATCTGATGGAAGCCATGCTCAGCAATGCCGATTTGAGCGATGCTACCCTCAATAAAGCCAATCTCAGCAATGCGGACCTCAAGGGGGCCATTTTGCGTGCCGCCATCATCAGCGAAGCGGATCTCAGGTCGGCTATCCTCACCCAGGCTGATCTGACGGACGCCGATCTCTACGGAGCATCGCTGCGGGGTGCCGACCTGGAAGGCGCGATCATGCCGGGGGCCAACTTCAGCGAGGCCGATCTGAGCGATGTCGATCTCACGAAGGCCCATACCCAGGGAGCGCGCTTGCTCAAGGCGTATTTTTTTCGACAGAATGAAAAATAATTGCTCTCATTAGAGAATGCTGCTTTCCTTACGCACCTTCCAGATACTTTCCATCGGCCAGTGACGCGCCCACTCGTTCTCTTCCCCAGTACGATACGTACTGGCTGCACCGGGAGCCGGGCGCGTCTCAATCAAATCCTCAATAAGGAGATGGTTACGACGGAAGAGGCGTATCCATTCTCCATAGGGGATCTGAAAATCAATAGAATCACCCCAATCCAGGTGTGTAAGGCCAAAGTAGTCGTTGATGAGATGGCGTTCGACGCGATCGGTTTTGACATCGGAGCAGATGAACTGGATGGGGGTAGCGCCACAGAAGGCGAAGAGTCCACCAGGGCGCAGAAGGCGGGCAGCCTCAGGAACACTCTTGTAGGGATCGGTAAAAGTCATAGCGCCCCAATCGCAGAAGACGATATCGAAGCTGGCATCTGGCAGCGGAACGGCTTCAGCGCTGGCCTCAACCAGGGGAAATTCAAGGCCAGCCTCGGCCATTAAACGCCGGGCATGCGAGAGCTGCTGGGATGAAATATCGAGGCCGACGGGTCGTGCGCCCTGTTGGGCGAGAGCAATGGACCAACGAGCCGCGCCACAGCCGAATTCCAGCACATCTTTGTGCGCAACCTCGCCCAGAACATTGAGTTCGGCTTCAGGAATGCGCCAGAGCCCCCACGTGAGAGCATTCTCACCTGCTAGAGCATCTGCGTGTAGCTTCTCATATGTATCGCTGGTCGCCTCCCACATGGCCTTATTTTTGCGTACATGTTCTGGTAAGTGGGTGTTATCGTTACTCATGAATGCTCCTTTGCGCGAGGGAAGATATGCATTGGCAGTATAGCATACGATGATACAAGCAAAAAAGGTGACGCCTCTACCCCTGTTCCCCAGGAAGTATGGTCCCTACCTTTATGGCAAGTGAGAAAAAATCAGTGTACTATAACGTTGTTGTATAGAGAAAGGCAGACCTCGCACGTCTGCATAGAGAGCAAGGGGCAAGCAACAATGTACGATCCAAATGCACGCGACGATAACATGTATAATCCTTATCAAGAGAGCCGCAATGCGTATCCACCCTATCCACCAGCCAGAAACACACGACCAGTCAGGCGCTCAAGGGCACCCTGGGGATGCGCACTGGTAGTGCTGGCGCTGGCATTATTTGCAGGGGGCTGGGCGGTTGGGCATGTCACAGCGGCACCATCAGACGCATTACAGACGGGATCGAATACCCAGATGAGCGTTCCGACACTCACAGGCGCAAACATTAGTGCGGTACGCGTGGCAGTGATCGCCAAAGTACGGCCCGCAGTCGTGCTCATCACCGTAGCCACACAGCAAGGCACGGCACTCGGCTCCGGGGTTATCATCGATAAGCGTGGGTATATCGTGACAAACAACCACGTCGTCAATGGGGCAACGACGGTGCAGGTGACGCTCTTCAATGGCGCAAATGTCGCAGGCCAGGTAGCCGGGACCGATCCCGCCGATGATCTGGCAATTGTGAAATTTACGCCACCTTCGGCGAACATCTCTGCCGCTACACTGGGAGACTCCTCGAAACTGGCGGTGGGCGAAGATGTGCTGGCAATCGGCAATCCTCTGGGCATCACGCAGACGGTAACAAACGGCATTGTGAGCGCACTAGGACGCAGCGTCTCTGAAGGACAGGGTGGCGCAACACTGCCCGGTGCTATTCAGACCGATGCACCTATTAATCCCGGCAATAGTGGAGGCGCACTGGTCGATCTCCAGGGCAATGTGATCGGCATTCCAACATTGACCGCGATTGATCCGGAGTTCAATGCACCGGCCAATGGGGTGGGTTTCGCGATCCCATCGAACCGCGTCAGGCTGATTGCGCCACAGATTATCAGCACAGGAACAGTATCTCACACGGGCCGAGCAGCATTAAATGTAGGCGTCGAGCCAGTCGATCCTAATCTTGCGCAGATGAATAATCTGTCCACCAACTCAGGTGTGCTCATTACCACTGTACAGAATGGTGGAGCGGCAGCCCGTGCAGGTCTACAGGCAGGCGATGTGATCGTGCAAATTGATAACACGCCCGTCATCGATACATCGACGTTGAGCGATGCACTATTAAATAAAGATCCGGGCAATACGGTTGCGGTCCATATC
>JACDAE010000511.1 GCA_013695595.1 Ktedonobacteraceae bacterium
ATCGGCTTACCCGCGGCCCCTCTGTTATGCAGGTCGTCGCTGATCGCACGTGCCCACAGGTCCAGTTCTTTATAGGTGAGACTTTCGCTCTCAGGCTCACCACTATAGGTCAAAAATGTGTAGGCGGTCTGCTCTGGTTGTTCCAGAGCACGCTGGCGCAAGCAATGCACCAGCGTGTCTACCATCTCCAAGGTGGAGGACGATTGAACTCTCCTCATAAAAACCTCTCTCAAAATCAGGCATCACATAACCTGATAGGTATGCAGGTCAAAGCAGCAGGATCACTTTTTCGATTTATAACAGAGGAAAAGGGTGAAGAGCAATCGACTGAGAGGCTGAAATCGGCTCATCACCAGGTGGAATTTTGCTCAACCCATGCATTTTTCATTGTTTTTTGGGCTGCGAGACCGTATAATAGAAGGGTAGGCCACAGATCACTTCCTCTCTTATACAGCAGCAGAACATCCTACCGTTTGACTACCTGACCAATTAGAATGAGAGATGAGGTTTTGTTTCATGTATGACTACATCATTGTCGGCGCAGGCTCTGCTGGTTGTGTGCTTGCCAATCGCCTGACCGAAGATCCACAGATCACCGTCCTTCTCCTCGAAGCAGGGAAAGCAGATACCAGCAAACCTGATATTCGCATCCCTAAAGCCTTTACCAATCATTTCCAGACCCTCTACGACTGGTCGTACAGCACTGAAGAGGAGCCAGAGCTCTTGGGGCGCAAGATGCCCTGGCCGCGCGGCAAGGTGCTGGGAGGATGCAGCTCAATTAATGCCATGATCTACATCCGTGGTAATCGATATGATTATGATGCCTGGCAGGAGGCGGGCAACCCTGGCTGGGGGTACGCGGATGTGCTGCCCTATTTCAAAAAGGCGGAGCATCATGAAGAGGGGGCTTCGGAGTATCATGGCGTTGATGGGCCGCTCAACGTAACTGATCTGAAGTATACCAATCCGTTGACACGGGCCTTTGTTGCTGCCTGTGCTGAGTTGGGTATTCCAGAGAACCCAGATTTCAATGGAGAGACGCAGGTCGGCGCGGGCATATATCAGGTGACCCAGAAGAATGGCTTGCGCTGGAGTACCGTCAATGGATATCTGGACCCGGCCCGCCCGCGCCCCAATCTCACGATCTGTACTGAAGCTCAGGCTATGCAGGTCGAGATAGAGGATGGGAGAGCCTGTGATGTCGTCTATAAGGAAGGTGATATGGTGAAAACGGCGCGTGCCGGACGTGAGGTATTGCTCTGTGGAGGTGCGATTAACTCTCCACAATTGCTGATGCTCTCCGGTATTGGGCCAGCCGATCAACTTGCGTGCCTGGATATTCCGCTTGTCGCAGATCTGCCGGGAGTGGGGCAGAACCTGCAAGACCATCTTTCGGCAGGCATGATGTATCAATCGACGCAGCCCATCATCCTGCCTCTGTACTCAAATGTTGCCGAGGCGGGCGGGTTTATTCATCTGCGAGATGATGCGCCTGCACCAGAGATTCAGTTTATCTTCGCTCCCGCCTTCTTCGCCTGCCAGAGCATTACCGACCTGCCGGAAAGTGGTTTCACCATTGGGGCTATTCTCCTGCGTCCGAAAAGTCGTGGTCAGATCTTATTACGTTCGCGTGACCCTTTCGTTTATCCAGCCATTGAGGCTCGTTATCTCAGTGATGAAGAGGATATGACCTTGCTTGCTGAAGCATTACGGGTAAACATTGATCTGGCCCATACTGTGGCTCTGGATCCCTGGCGAGGGGAAGCGTTATTGCCGGATGAAGACCTCAGTGAAGAGGAGATTGTGCAGCTTCTGCGTGAAAATGCCGAGACGCTCTATCATCCAGTCGGGACGTGCAAGATGGGGCCATCCGACGATCCAATGGCGGTTGTTGATCCTCAGCTTCGTGTTTATGGGGTGAAAGGATTGCGTGTGGTTGATGCTTCTATGATGCCTACAATCGTCAGCGGAAACACCAATGCGCCCACGATTATGATCGCGGAGAAGGCGGCTGAGATGATCAGAATGGCAGCAAGTGTATAAACACCCATAACCGTAGAGACCAGATTCTTCTGAAAGCGCATTGTCTGGGCAAGTCGATATTAGGCACTGATTGACTCGCCCAGAGAGATGGTATAACCCTGTTTCTCTAATTCGCGGACCGCTCGTTGTTTGCGGGCCTCTTGCAGACGCTCCTCGACGATCTGTTCTCCATATTCCTGATAGGGTTCATCTTTTTTGAGCATGCAATAGAGAATGACCACAATGCGATGAGCCACCGCCATAATAGCTCGTTTGTGCCCTAAGCGAGGTTTGAGCCGTCGATACAACGCTCCTATCAAGATCACGATAGCGGAACCGCATAGCGTCGATACCAACGCACGCACAGCAGGATGATCTCAGGCTGGAAGTGACGCCACTTGAACGGATGCTGGCTTTGGTTGCTCATGGAGAAGACCTCTTCTGTTCTTTTCCTCCTCCTGTAGCAGATCAGCTTTTTCTTTGCAACACAGCCCGTTGCCGTGCTGATCATAGACTTTTCATCAGATGAAGAAAGTCTGCTGACGTAATGCTGACGCAATGCTAGCTCCCAAAACTCTATTATTCCTACAGATGAAAGCGTCAAGAAACTTTATAGAAAGGCTGTATGTCAACCCTTTCGTCTATACCATCTTTCATTTGTACCATAAGAAGGGAGAGCAAGTATCCATGAGCAACACCGAACACATGTATGTCCCGCCCCGCACGTCGATAGAGGAAACGCTCGTACGCATCTGGGGACAGGTCCTGGGGCGCGAACACGTTGGCATCAAAGATCATTTCCAGGATCTAGGTGGCACTTCTTTGCATGCCACCCGCATCTTTATGCGTTTACGCGATGATCTTGGCGTCAGTCTCTCGCGCAGCCTGATCCTGCAATTTCCCACGATCACGCAGATGGCTACGTATATTGAAGCATATCAGCGCGATGCATGCGTACACACCCTTGCGGCAATCACCAACACACAGGGAATATCGAAAGAGAACAATTCTTCCTTCCCCAAAGACAGAAAGTAGGAGTGCATCATGATAATAGAGCGTACCAGTGCCTGGAAAATACCACCCCCAGATCTGGTGCTGGCTAAAGATGACGTTCATCTCTGGTCTTTAGATCTGGATCAGTCGATTGAGAAAGCTCAGGCTCTGACCCATATCCTTTCACCAGACGAGATCCAGAGAGCCGAGCACTTCCACTTTGAAAAGGATCGCAGGCAGTTTATCGTTGGGCGTGCCTGGCTCCGCATGCTGCTCGGCAACTATATCCATACAAAACCTGAAGATGTGCGCCTATGTTATGGCAAATATGGGAAGCCACAGGTTGCAGAGATGGCCCCAGGTGATGTTCTGCACTTTAACCTCTCCCATTCGCAAGGAATGGCTCTTTACGCATTTACCTTAAATCGCGCCATTGGGGTCGATGTTGAACACATCCAACACCTCCAGGAAGAAGGACAGATCGTCGCCTATTTCTTCTCGCATGAAGAGAAGGCTGTGTTCTGTAAACTCCCTGCCGATATGCAACATCTCATGTTTTTCAAAAGCTGGACCCAGAAAGAGGCATATCTGAAGGCCATCGGTGAAGGTCTCAGCCGCTCACTTGACTCGATTACGGTCTCGTTAACCCCAGGTGAGCCTGCACAATTGCTGCGCGTGAAAGGAGAACCAGAGGAACATCTCCGCTGGAATCTACAAACGTTCAAGCCCGCACCAGATTATATGGCAGCTCTGGCTGTCGAAGGTCAAAACTGGAACCTTGCCTGCTGGCAGGGAGCCTGAAATGGCGCAAATTCGGTAGGGACACGATCCAATGGCATCCACTATTAATGGGTCGTGCAGTCCCAGATCGATTAATCGCAGACGCGATCCAATCGGGTCCCTACCATATTTGCACTATTTTGGGTATTTATGGCTCATGACCACCATTTCTTCCCGAAAGAGAAGGAACAAATCAAGCCTGCTTCAGAATGCTGTGATAGAGCTTTTGCAGCGCAGCTTTGGGGGTCGTAGACAACTCCTCCTGCAGAATCTGGTTGCACGATTGAAATTGTCTTAACGCCAACTCCCTCTTGCCCTGTTGGAGATAGCAACGCATAATCCCATAATGAGCCGCCTCATAACAGACATCCAGAGCGACCAGACGTTGCCAATGCAGTAGGCTGTCCTCCCAATCTTCGCCGCGCCAGGCTATCCGCGCCAACTGATGGTGCGCGTCCATATACGCTTGCCGCAACTTATCACGGCGCGGAATACACCAATCATTATAAAAAGGCTGCACATAGTCTCCACTATAGAGATTCACCATTTTCGTCAGTGCTATCCTGGCCGTATCGTCATCCTCGGCTTCCAAAGCCTTTTTCGCCTGCCTATGCTGATCATTAAAGACATCCACATCATACCAGAATGTGCCTTTGCCCAACTCCGTGCTATCCAGACTGTACAGGCCAGACTGCGAGACGATCATATTCTTCCCCAATGCCCGGCGTAGATAGTAAATCATCGTGCGCACCGTTGAATCCGTCTGCTCGCTATCGTGCTCGGTCCAGAGCGCCATCGTGATTTGTTCCTTGCGCACAGGTTTCCTTTTCTCCAGGAGA
Source organism: Ktedonobacteraceae bacterium (assembly GCA_013695595.1). Taxonomy (GTDB): domain Bacteria; phylum Chloroflexota; class Ktedonobacteria; order Ktedonobacterales; family Ktedonobacteraceae; genus JACDAE01. The sequence continues at coordinate 4,635 of JACDAE010000511.1, forward strand.
AAAAAGAAGAGTTCCATCGAACGTGCCATACGCCAACGCGTAACAGGGACCCCATGAGGGATCACCTGTGGCTCACCCAGGGCCAGCACCTGAAAAAACTGCTCGCTCTGCCTGTCCAGTACCCCCTCCACATGGTCATGCCTTTGCGGGACAACCAGAACTTCAGGCGGTGCCTCCTCAACTGGCGGTGCCTCTTCAATGGGTGGCGCTTCTTCCGCAGGTGACGCCATTTCTGGTACCTGTTCGAGAAACGCAGCCAGTTCGTGATAGCGCCGCACCTCAACCTGGATCAGAAAGTCAAAATCACCCTTTTTATTGAGATCGATAATCTGCTGCCCAGGCCGATACGCAGCCTGCTTTTTATTTTGCCTGAGATAGCAGACGGCCAGACGCTGTAAGGCACTGATATACATAATTTGAATACTGGATCGTCGGCAGGTATCGGATGCCTGGATCAACGTCTTTTCGGCCTGCTCATACTGCTGTTGCGCAAGATACACCGTCCCCTGCATAAGCAAAAACAGACATCCTTCAAAGCTCTGTCTTTCCCCTTCTTTCAGGACGACCTGGTTCAGAAAAAACTGTGCGGTCGGTGCATCCCCCAGAAAAAGATATGTCAGAGCGAGAGAGCAAAGACTACAATTCACCAGATAGTGATCATCGCACGTCCGCGCAAGGTTCAGGCTGTCTTCCAGGTAATTCAAGGCCTCCACATACTTGCCCAGATTATTATAAAGATCTCCCAGTCCCACCAGGGCATATGCTTCACCACTCTTAAATGGAGGCGTCTCGCCTGACAACTGAAGTGCTCGTCGCAGCAGTTCTTCGGCCTCCTGAACAAGCCCCTGACGCATCTTTAAAAGGCCCATACTGATCTGCCCATAAATAATCCCCTGGGTATTATTGAGCTTTTCCCAGATCTGGAGTGCTCGCATCTGGTGATATTCGGCTAAGACGTGATTGGCAATCCAGCTATAGGCGTTGGCAACAAGCCTGTGGAGCGTGGCTGCCTGACGTTCATTACGCTCAGACCTGCTCATCTGGAGCGCGCTCTGAAGTTGCGTAATGCCTTCCTGAATCTGCCCCTGCCCTACAATGAGTGAAACGCCCAGATATTGATATGCTCTGATGCGCAGGAGACGTTCGTTGGGTGACAACAATGCGAGGGCCTGCTGACAGAGTTCCTGCGTACGCTTAAACTCGCCCTGGAAGAAGAAGAGGTGACCACGCGCGATGGCAAGTTCAGCCTGGAGTGACTCGTTCGTGCGCTGATCCAATGCTTCGGCAGATAAGGGCAACAGGGAATCCGCTGTATCGAGGAGCGGAGGTACCAGCGCAAATTCGCCATGCCGTAAATGAATGTTGGAAGCAATCAAAAGCAATTGAGGATACTGGTTGAAGATTTCCTGCGGCAACTGTTCTAACCAGTGCAGAATCATCTCGCTATGCTCTTCGTAAATAATACTACGAGCCCCTTCGATAATAATTCTGGCCGCAAGATTATACTCTCTAGCCTCATAGGCGTGCATCAATGCCTGAG